>JASIGB010000291.1:0-3682 GCA_030045355.1 Bryobacteraceae bacterium | reverse complement strand
CGGCGGATCACCGGGGCTTCCTTCATAGCAGATGCCCATCCCCGCCTTGGAATATTGAGCCAGCAGGTCTGGATTCTGGTACGCATCCAGCATGAATTCGATCGCCGTTTCCAGCGACTTACCCCCTATATTCATGCTGTAAAGGTCATAACCCTGCGTAGCTGCCATTTCCGCAATCGAAACCAGGTGCAGCAGGTCGGCATTGGAGTATATCGCCGAGCAGGCGCTGAGCGCGGACGCAAGGGGAAAGCTGCCATCCGACCGAATCTGCAGCAGCGCGCCATAAAATCGCTGCACGCCGACCGCGAAGGTCGCGCTGTCCGATCGGCGTATGGCATCCGCCATCAGGATCGAATCGGCGAAGTACCCGAGATCGTTTGGGTAGTAGTCACGCTGTGGAGTAGAGGGGGTCCGTGGATTAGGTGGCAGCAGCCAGTTTTCGAGCCAGTTGTCAATGTTTTGCTGGTCTGTCGGGGAGAGCTGCGGGTCGGCGCGCAGCGTCGGCCAGAGCATGGTAAGCGGCTTGGAAATCGGTTCCGCGACATTCACCCCCACCGTTATGCCGGGATTATTTGCCAGATAGGTCGGGTCAATGGTCGGAACCTGCGCTGCGGCCCACGCGCGTAAATTGCTGATCAGCACGTTATAGGATCGCTGGGTGCGCAGTCCAAGGTACTCGCCGCCCCACGCGAGGAGCATATTTGAGTACGCGTTAATCTCGGTCATCCCGTTGCACGTCATGTACCCGTTTCCCGCGGACGAATTCACCGTCACGCAGCTGTATGGAGGGGGTAAACCGACAGCCGTGCTCGCGGCTGTCTCAATCCATGGCTGTTCCTGCCCGGCCAGAGAAATGAGTTCGGAAGGCGTCCAGAGCGTGTGACCGGCCGGCGCCGGAACCGTCACAGTGAATTTGGCCGCGCTCAGAATCGCCTGTGCATTTAGAATCACTCCCAGTACAGCTCCGCTCAACAACTCGGATGAGGGCACGGTTCCGATCACGGTAGCCGTTTGACCCACGGTGTCGATTTGGAATCCGGCTCCGGCACCGGACGGAAGACCGGGAATATTCGTCAGACCCGGATTTCCCGCCTGTAGCTGAATGTTGTAGAAGCTCGCCTCCGCGCCGGAGGCCAGTATTGTACGGAGCATCCGAAAGCCAAACTGAGGGCTGGTATATCCATTGGAGGCCATGAAATTGGAGAACTGGACGTCCATGAACTCAGCCGGCGCATTGTCTGCCGGTCCAACCGGTACCCAGTAAATCTGCGCTACGACGCTGGTCGGATCGAATGTAATCGTCGGAGCAGGGGTCGTGAAAGTGGGAGGGGCTTGGGCCAGAGCATCGGCAATGGTCGGCCCCAGCGCGGCGAGTTCATTCAGCCGCTGCACCGGATCGAACTGAACCGCGCTCGGATTGGTTACCTTGTAGTCCTCAAACCGCACCCCTCCCATCACGGCGCTGTCGGCCCACTCACAGCCGGTCCAGTCGCAGAGCTCAACCACGTGCACGGTCTGTGCCAGCGCCCCGCCGCAAGCGACGAAGGCCGCAAGGGAGAGTTCGATGAGACGCCGCATAAACATCTACTAAATATTCGATTCTAGCTAATCTCCTGATTTCAGAACAATGAAATCTGCCAAGAGTCCGGGCGTGAGTGTCGGGAGGTCCGTTCTGGAGGATTACTCTTCAGAAAGGCCCCTTAGGAACCAGATGGCTGTATATTCAGGGCACCACGTGAGGTCCATGACGCTCAATATGGACGTATAGTCGGCAAACCGTCGGAAGCGGTCGTGTTCTCAAGCTAACCCCACAGAATCGCCGTTGAAGATGGGAAAAGGGCCGCGCGGTTAGCCCGTGTATCCGGGGAAGCCCGTCAGCATGCCGCTGTTGATCATCGCCAGAAAGACCGTCGGTTCGTCATCGGGCGACGAGGAGCTGCCGCTCGGATCGGTGCTGCTTTCGCACAAACTCGAAGGCACTACATAACCGGGATTGGGCAGCGATGGGACCGCGGTCTGCTGCTCGGAGCCCAGCACGGTGAGCAGATTGCCCACGTCGCTCGATGTCTCGCGCGCCGCCACCGGAGGCACGTTCCAGATGGACTCAATCATTTTCAAGACGGACGTGTGATCGAAGACCGAATGATTCACGCGCGGCTGCTCGGGATTTCCCAGCGTCCAAGGCGAAGCGACGATGCAGGGCACACGGCAGCCGAGCAGGGCCTTGCCGTCCACCAGGTCAGTATCGACGTCGTTGGGCGCCAGGGCGCGCGGCGGGGGCACGTGATCATAGAAGCCGCCCCATTCGTCGTAATTGATGACCAGCACCGTGTTGGGCCAGTTGGGGCTGCTCGCGACCGCGTTGAAAGTCTTGGCGAGGAACGCGTCGCCGTTGCGCACGTCGGAAAAAGGATGATCGTCTTCATCGAGGTTGTCCAGCGTGGTGAAAGTGGGATCGACGAAGCTGACTGCGGGCAGCGTTCCGGCCGCGCAGTCGGCCAGGAATTCAGCGTAGAGAGCGCAGATATCGATATATTTCGTTCCCCACAGCGCGAGAAACGGAATGTTGCTGAAGTAATAGCGATGGCTGACGCCTTTGGCGGCCAGGTTGTCCCAGATGGTGGGTAGCGTGCAAATAGAGAAGTCGTCATCCAGACGGTCGGTTGCGCCCGCGTGCTGGAAGATGCGGTTCGGGAACGTCGGGCCGAGGATGGACGGGAAATAGGAATCGCAGGTGGTGTAATTGCGCGCGAGCGCCGCGCGAAACGGCAAATCCTGCTCGCGATAATAGCCGATGGCGTTGAGGCCGTTCGATTCGGGCATCAGGAAACCGTTCATCTTTCCGCCGTTCACTTCCACGCGCCCGCCCGAGTAACTGTGATCGGGATCGGGGTAGGCACAGCCGGTGAAGTCGGGCGCCAGCTCCCAGGTTGCATTGGTCCCACCGGTCTTGTTGGGAAATTCGAGGCCGGCCTGGTGGCCGTTCGAGTTGGGAAGCCATCCGAAGAGGTGATCGAAGCTGCGGTTTTCCATCATGACTACAATGACGTGCTCGATCTGAGGCGCGCCACTGGCCGCCGAAACCAGTTCGCCCAACAAAGGGGTGGTGGCCGCCGCACCCGTGGTCTTGAGAAAGGTTCTGCGATTCATCGAAGGGTGGACGCTTTCCGTCTCTCCGATTTAATGAATCTTTGGTTGCAAATCGTTGAATTCGAGGCGAGCGAAGGGAAGCAACCGAATGCACGCGGAGGCGTCTCACGGTTAGGAGAAAGGCATGAACAGGGTGATAGGAGTCGGCGCCTTGGCGCTGGGACTGGCGGCAGCGGGGTGCACCGCGAGGGATCAGGATCGGGCCCGCGAGGAACAGGACAAGGCGCGGAACCAGTTAAACCAGGCACGGGACAAGCTGCGCCAGGATCTGAAGCAGGCTAACGCCCAAACAAGCGAGGATCTCGAAAAGGCGCGAGAACAATTGAAGCACGCGTTAAGTCAGTCCGAGCGGGACGCCGACAAGGCGCGGGAGAAGCTGCGCAAAGAACGCGAAGAGCATCAGGACCAGAACGACGATAATCGCTAAGCCCGATTATTTCAGCGCGGCGTATTCTTTGCGGGCTTGGACCAGCAGCGGGATGTCCGGGTCGGCGTCCTTCCAGAACACGAAGAATTCTTCGTAGGTTTTCTT
>JASIGB010000006.1:0-3700 GCA_030045355.1 Bryobacteraceae bacterium | reverse complement strand
GTGCGCTTCAATCCAAAACTGCAATCGACGCCTGTAGGATTCAAGCTGAGCAATTTCAACTTCCTTGCCGGAGTCATGCAGCTTCGCAGCCTTCCTGAGGAAATCGTCCCCCGAGGTTTGCTGCCCGAATGCACTGCCGGCAACGGCCAGAAGCGTGATCAGGCCAACGCGGCTTTGCAGTAGTCGAAGCACTTTTTCACTTCCGCCACCGCGTCCATCCCCGGCTTGCCGTACTCGTACTCGATCATCGCCGGAATCGGATACCGCTTGCTCTTCAACACCTCCAGCACACCCTTGATATTGGTGTCGCCCTCGCCCAGCGGCATGTTCGGGCCGTGATCGCGCTTGCGGTCCTTGATGTGGATGGTCAAAATCTTCGCGTGGTGCTCTTCCAAAAAACTCACCGGATCGAAATTCGCCGCCGTGAAATGCCCGATGTCCAGGTTGATGCACGCGTACTTCGAGCGCCCCGCCAGCGCCTTCGCCCAATCGTCCGGTGTCGAGAACTCGTTCGGCTTCATGCTGTCGTGATTGTGATACCCGACGTAGATCTTGTATTGCTCGGCGAACTTGTCCACGCGCGGCGAAATGTCCACGTTTGCCGAAGCCGTGATTTTATTGGTCCCGAGCGCGCGCGCCATCAGGAAGCCCTGCTCGATCTGCTCGTCGGTGAACTCGTCACGAAAACTGTAGTTGTACGCGTACAGATCGATGCCCGCATCGTCGAACTTCTTGCGAAGCCCCCGCAGTTCATCTATCGGGGGATTGGTGCGCCACTCGGCCAGCTTCGCCTTATCCTTGGGCTCAATCTGCACTTCCCACAGCTCGGCATACCCCAGCCCGATCTGCTTCATCGCCGCAATGCAATCGTCGATCGAGGGCAGCGTGCGAAAGCTATAGGTCTGCGCGCCGATCATGACGCCGTCAAACTTCGAATTGATCGCGCCGAACGCGGGCGCCGCGACGGTAGCCAGTGCAAGTTTGGAAAAATCTCTGCGGTTCATGTGAGCGACTCCGCGATCGCCTGTGCGATCTGCTTGCCGTGAAAACGGCCGTTTTCGATGAAAATTTCGTTGGTGTGCATTCCAGCCACGATCACCCCCGCGAGATAAATGCCCGGCCGGTCGCTTTCGAGCGTCGCCGGATTGGTGCGCGGCTTTTGCGATTTGGCTTCGAGCCGGATACCCAGCGATGCCAGGAACTCCAGGTCCGGCCGGTACCCGGTCATCGCAAAAACAAAATCATTCGCCAACGTCTTGCGCCCTTGCGGCGTCTCGAGTTCCACGTACTTGGGATGAATCGCGATCAGGCTGGAATGGAAATACGCCTTCACCTCTCCGCTTCTGATGCGATTCTCGATATTCGGCTTGATCCAATACTTCACGCGGTCCGAAATCCCCGCCCCGCGATGCAACAGCGTGACGCGCGCGCCGGTCCAGTGCAGTTCCAGCGCCGCGATGGCCGCCGAATTCTTCGCCCCCACCACCAGCACGTCGTGATTATAGTAAGGATGCGGTTCCTTATAGTAATGGATCACCTTGTCCAGCTCTTCGCCGGGCACGTTCAGCATGTTCGGAACGTCATAATAGCCGGTGGCCAGCACAATCTTGCGCGCGCTGTACTCGGCCTTGCTGGTCTGGACGCGAAAATCGCCGTCATCGCCAGTGATCGCGAGCACGCGCTCGTATTGGCGAACATTGAGGCAATAATATTCCGCGCAGCGGCGATAATACTTCAGCGCCTCCGTCCGCCCCGGTTTTTCGTTCAGCGACGTCATCGGTAGCCCGCCGATTTCGAGCAACTCCGGCGTAGTGAAAAACACCATGTGCGTCGGATAGTTGTAAAGCGAGTTCACCACGCAGCCCTTTTCGATCAGGGCCGTGTTCAGGCCGCGCTGCTTCAACTCAATCCCGCACGCCAGGCCCGTGGGTCCCGCGCCGACAACCACAACGTCAAAACTTTCCACGGCTACAGCATGGCCTCCACTGTCTTGTAGGCCGAATCGAGCGCGCCCGGTAACGCCGCCGGATCTTTGCCGCCCGCTTCCGCCATATCGGGCCGACCGCCGCCCTTCCCGCCGACCGCCTGCGCCACCGCGCCGGCGAGCTTGCCCGCGTGAACCTTTGACGTCAGGTCCTTGGTGACGCCGGAAACGATCGCGACATTGGAATCGTGCGCCGATGCCAAAATTACCACGGCGGTTTTCCATTTCACGCGCAGCGAATCCACCATCGTGCGCAGTTGCTCGCGATCCATCCCTGGCACCTGCGCCGCCAACACCTTCACGCCCTTGATCTCGCGCACACCGCTCTCAATGCCCGAAACCTCGGCACGTGCCAGCCGTTCCTTGTACTGCTCCACCTGCCGTTCCAGATTGCGATTCTGTTCCAGCAGTTTCTCCTGCGTCTCGCGAGCCGTTTGCGCCTCCTCCTGCAGCTTGGCCAATACCGCTTCGCCGGTAATGGCCTCGATGCGCCGCACACCGGCCGAAATGCTGGCTTCATAGGTGATCGCGCACAGCCCGATGTCGCCCGTGCGATGCACGTGCGTGCCGCCGCACAGCTCCTTGCTGAAGCCGGGAATCGAAACCACGCGCACGCGATTGCCGTATTTCTCGCCGAACAACGCCATCGCGCCCGTAGTCAGCGCCTGGTCGAGATCCATCACATCCGTGTGAACCTCGACGTTCTTCAAAATCTCCTCGTTCACCAGGTTCTGGATCTCGCCGAGTTCTTCGGAATCCGTGTGCGCGTAATGCGTAAAATCGAAGCGCAGCCGGTTGGGATCCACTACGCTGCCGGCCTGTTTCACATGCGTCCCGAGGACCTTGCGCAACGCCGCGTGCAGGAGGTGCGTGGCGGTGTGATTGCGCATCGTCGACGCGCGCCGCGTGCCATCCACGCGCCCAATGACTTCGTCACCCTCATGAACCGGAGCGAACAGCTCCACCAAATGCACCGTCGCGCCCGCGATTTTGCGCGTGTCTAAAACATGCGCGACTTTGTCCCCGCTCACCGGCCACACCAGCACCCCCGTGTCGCCCACCTGGCCGCCGGCTTCGGCATAAAAAGGCGTGCGGTTCAAAACTAGCTCCGTGCGGCCTTCGTGCTGAATCACGCGCGCTACCTTCACCGGCGCTTCCAGCGTCTCGCGACCGATGAAATCGCTAGGCGGAAGATCTTTGTAGACTGCTGGAATCTGCGCCTTATCCGCGCCCTTCCAGCTCGCGCGGGCCCGCGCGCGCTGCTTCTCCATCTCGGCCTCGAAGCCTTCCCGGTCGATGGTGAGGCCGCGCTCGCGCGCCATCTCTTCCTGTTCGTCGAGCGCCAGCCCGAATGTGTCGTAGAGCTTGAACGACGCCGTACCGGCCAAGACGCCGCTGGCAGCCGACTTGGCTTCGTCGGCAAACACCTTCTCGGCCACCTGGAACGTCGTCGCGTAGCGATGCTCCTCGTCCTTCACCACCCGCGCGACGCGCTGGGTGCTTTCGAGCATCTCCGGATAACCGGGCTTCATCAGTTCCGCCACGAAACCGGTCAGCTCATATAAATAAGGCTCCTCGCGCCCGATCATCCGCGCATTGCGAATCGCCCGGCGCATGATCTTGCGCAGCACGTACCCGCGCCCTTCGTTGGATGGCGTCACGCCGTCGTGAATCAAAAAAGCAGCCGCGCGGCTGTGGTCGGCATTGATGCGCAAC
>JASIGB010000290.1:0-6141 GCA_030045355.1 Bryobacteraceae bacterium | reverse complement strand
ACGCTTCGGCGCTCGACAAGCGCACGCTGGACCAAAAGGACTTCATCGACACCATCAAGTACCTGCTCAAGCTGCGCCGGGGCATCGGCGCGGTGGACGACATCGATCACCTGGGGAATCGCCGCGTGCGCGCGGTGGGCGAGCTGCTTGAAAACCAGTTCCGCATCGGCCTGGTACGCATGGAGCGCGCGATCAAGGAAAAGATGTCGGTGTACCAGGAGATGTCGACGGCCATGCCGCACGACCTGGTGAACGCCAAGCCGGTGATGGCCGCGATCCGCGAGTTCTTCGGCTCCAGCCAGCTCTCGCAGTTCATGGACCAGACCAACCCGCTGTCGGAGATCACGCACAAGCGGCGTCTTTCGGCTCTGGGGCCAGGCGGGTTGTCGCGCGAGCGCGCCGGATTCGAAGTCCGCGACGTGCATCCGACGCACTATGGCCGCATCTGCCCGATCGAGACGCCGGAAGGCCCGAACATCGGGTTGATTTCATCGCTGTCGTGCTTCGCGCGCATCAACGAGTACGGGTTCATCGAGAGCCCCTATCGCCGCGTGGTGAAGGGCACGGTAGTGGACGAAATTAGGGTTCTGAACCCCGGCGATTCCGATTACAAAGTCGGCGACGTGTTGACGCAGGCGGAAGTGGATAAGAGTAATCGGGACCTGAGTGGGAAGAAGCAGCCCATCGAATTCGAAGCCCATTGCGACTATCTGTCGGCCTGGGAAGAAGACAAGTACCTGATCGCGCAGGCCAACGTGCAGCTCGACGAGAAGGGGCACATCGTTCCCGAGCTGGTAAACGCGCGCCAGGCCGGCAACTTCGTTTTGAAGCATCGCGACGAAGTGGAGTATATGGACGTCAGTCCCAAGCAGTTGGTCTCGGTGGCGGCAAGTTTGATTCCGTTCCTCGAAAACGACGACGCCAACCGCGCGTTGATGGGATCGAACATGCAGCGCCAGGCGGTTCCGCTGTTGCGCGCCGAAACGCCGTTCGTCGGCACCGGCATGGAGAACGTCACTGCGCGCGACTCGGGCGCGGTGGTGATCTGCAAGCGCTCCGGGGTCGTGGATTCGGTGGACTCCGAGCGCATCATCGTGCGCGTGGAAGGCGGGGCGCACGAAGGCCAGCTTTCGCGCGAAGTGGGCGCCGATATCTACCAGCTCACCAAATTCAAGCGCTCGAACCAGAACACCTGCATCAACCAGAAGCCCATCGTGTTCCAGGGCCAGCGCGTGAAGAAAGGCGACGTGCTGGCGGACGGTCCGTGCACCGATCGCGGGGAGCTCGCGCTTGGCCGTAACGTGCTGGTGGCGTTCATGCCCTGGCGCGGGTACAACTTCGAGGACGCCATCGTGGTGTCCGAGAAGCTGGTGAAGGAAGACTACTACACCTCGATTCACATTGAAGAGTTCGAGATCGAGGCTCGCGATACCAAACTGGGACCCGAGGAAATCACGCGCGATATTCCGAATATCGCCGAAGCGTTCCTACGGAACCTGGACGAGAGCGGTATCATCCGTATCGGCGCCACGGTGAAGCCGGGCGACATCCTGGTGGGCAAAGTAACGCCCAAGGGCGAAACGCAGTTGACGCCCGAAGAGAAGCTCCTGCGCGCGATCTTCGGCGAGAAGGCCGGCGATGTGAAGGACGCGTCGCTGTATTGCCCGCCGGGCATCGAAGGTACCATCGTCGATTGCAAGGTGTTTTCGCGTAAGGGCGCGGATTTGGACGAGCGTTCGAAGGCGATTCTCGAAAGCCAGATCGAGCGGCTGCACCGGAACCTTGAAGACGAAAAACGCATCCTGAACGACGAGCGCGCCAAACGGCTGACCGATCTGCTGGAAGGCAAGCAAGTGCTGGCCGACCTGCACGATGAAAAGACCAACAAGAAGCTGGTCTCCAAGGGCGTGGATCTGACCCGCGACGTGGTGGAGAAATTGCGCGCGCGCGATTTGAAGCGCGTCAAGTTCGCCAACAAAGATGTCCGGCTCAACGAACAGATCGACGAGATCGAGGAGATGACCTCGCGGCAGATCGCGGTGCTCGAAAAGATCACCGAAGAGAAGATCGCCAAGCTCCGCAAGGGCGATGAACTGCCGCCCGGCGTGATCAAACTCGTCAAGTGCTACATCGCCATGAAGCGCAAGCTTTCGGTCGGCGACAAGATGGCCGGCCGGCACGGCAACAAGGGCGTGATCGCGCGCATCGTTCCCGAAGAGGACATGCCGTATCTGCCCGATGGCACGCCGGTGGAGATCGTGCTGAATCCGCTGGGCGTTCCTTCGCGTATGAACGTCGGCCAGATCCTGGAAACGCACCTGGGTTGGGCCGCGCAGGCGCTGGGTCTGCACTTCGCGACGCCGGTATTCGACGGCGCGACGGAGAAAGACATCAAGGCGCAACTGAAGCACGCCGAGCTGCCGAGTTCCGGCAAAGTCCAGCTTTGGGACGGCATTTCAGGCTTGGCGTTCGAACAGCCGGTGACGGTGGGCTACATCTATATGTTGAAGCTCTCGCACCTGGTGGACGACAAGATCCACGCGCGGTCCATCGGCCCGTATTCGCTCATCACGCAGCAGCCGCTGGGCGGCAAAGCCCAGTTCGGCGGGCAGCGCTTCGGCGAAATGGAAGTGTGGGCGCTCGAAGCTTACGGCGCTGCGTATGTTTTGCAGGAATTGCTCACGGCCAAATCCGACGATGTGTATGGCCGCGCGAAAATCTACGAAGCCATCGTCAAGGGGGAAGCGGCCGCCGAACCCGGCGTGCCGGAATCGTTCAACGTCCTGATCCGCGAGTTGCAGTCGCTGTGTCTGGACGTGGAGTTAATGAAGAAGCCGCGCGAAGTGCAGGACACGGCGCTGGCGGCGGACTAAGAGATGCCATTGGCTTTTGGCCCTTGGCTCTGCAGGCACGCTTGCCAAAAGCTAAAGGCCAATAGCCAACAGCGGAATTATAAGGAGAATCATGTACCGTTCCTCTCCGTACGATAGAGCCAATTTGATCGCCGACTTCGATTCCATCCGGATCAGTCTTGCCTCTCCGGAAAAAATCCGAAGCTGGTCGCATGGCGAAGTCACCAAGCCCGAGACCATTAATTACCGGACCTTCAAACCGGAGCGCGACGGCCTGTTCTGCGCGCGCATCTTCGGCCCCATTGCCGACTGGGAATGCTTGTGCGGAAAGTACAAGCGGATGAAGCACCGCGGCGTGATCTGCGACAAGTGCGGCGTGGAAGTGACGCTGTCGCGCGTGCGCCGCGAACGCCTGGGCCACATCGAACTGGCCAGCCCCTGCTCGCACGTTTGGTTTTTCAAGGGACTGCCGAGCCGCATCGGCTATTTGCTCGACATCACGCTGCGCGAACTGGAGCGCGTTCTGTATTTTGAAGCTTTCGTCGTCGTGGATCCGGGCGAGGTGGCCGAGCTTTCGCGCGGCGAAGTGATTACTGACGAGCGCAAGCGGCAGCTCGACACCGAATTCCCTGGAAAGTTCGTCGCCATGATGGGCGCCGAGGGAATCAAGGAGCTGCTGAAGAAGGTCGACGTCGAAGCGCTGAGCCTCGAAATTCGCGAGAAGATGAAGACCGAGGCTTCGCAGCAGAAGAAGCTGAAGTACGCCAAACGCCTGCGCGTGGTGGAGAGCTTCCGCAAGTCCGGCAACAAGCCCGAGTGGATGATCCTGGACGTGATCCCGGTGATTCCGCCGGAACTGCGTCCTCTGGTGCCTCTCGATGGCGGGCGTTTCGCCACGTCCGATTTGAACGATCTCTACCGCCGCGTGATCAACCGCAACAACCGGTTGAAGAAGCTGATCGAGCTGCACGCGCCCGACGTGATCGTGCGCAACGAAAAGCGTATGCTGCAGGAAGCCGTGGACGCGCTGTTCGACAATGGCCGCCGCGGGCGTGTTCTGCGCGGCGCCAACAACCGTCCGCTCAAGTCGCTTTCCGATACGCTGAAGGGCAAACAGGGCCGGTTCCGCCAGAACCTGCTCGGCAAGCGCGTGGATTATTCCGGCCGCTCGGTCATCGTGGTCGGTCCCGAGCTCAAGCTGAATCAGTGCGGACTGCCCAAGAAGATGGCGCTCGAATTGTTCAAGCCGTTCATCTATCATCGGCTGGAACAGCGCGGGCATTGCACCACGATCAAGCAGGCCAAGGAACTGGTCGAGCAGCAGGACCCGGTGGTTTGGGACATTCTCGAAGAAGTCATCAAGGACCATCCCATTCTGCTGAACCGCGCTCCTACGCTGCACCGCCTCGGCATCCAGGCTTTCGAGCCGGTGCTGGTGGAAGGCAAAGCCATCAAGCTGCATCCGCTCACCTGCACGGCGTTCAATGCCGACTTCGACGGCGACCAGATGGCCGTTCACATCCCGTTGTCGCCTGAAGCGCAGATCGAAGCCTCGACGCTGATGCTTTCGGCGAACAATATCCTGTCGCCCGCGCATGGCGCGCCCATCGCGGTGCCGACGCAGGATATGGTGCTTGGCCTCTATTACTTGACCAAAGCCCGCCCCGGCACCAAGGGCGAAGGCCGCACGTTCGCCTCCACCGACGACGTGCTGATCGCGCTCGAAATGGGCGAAGTGGAAACGCTTACGCCCATCAAGCTGCGCTACACCGGCAAAGTGATCGACCTGATGAAGGCGTTCGACAATCAGAACGTTCTGCACACCGAGCCGATCGAATTCAACAAGCAGTACATGGACACCACCGTCGGCCGCGTCATCTTGAACGATGTGCTGCCGAACGAAATGCCCTTCATCAACGGGTTGCTGAAGAAGAAGGGTCTCACGCAACTGGTGCAGTATTGCTATTTGAAGTACGGGCTGCAGATCACCGTTCAGATGCTGGATGAGGTGAAGAAGCTCGGCTTCCTATACGCCACGCGCGCCGGCATCTCCATCGGTATCGACGACATGGTGGTGCCAGAAGAGAAGCCCAAGCTGGTGCGCGACGCCGAAAAGCAGGTGATTGAGGTCCAGCAGCAGTATCAGGAAGGCGCGATCACGCAGGGCGAGCGCTACAACAAGATCATCGAAATCTGGTCCAAGGTCACCGAACGGGTTTCGGACGAAATGTTCAAATCCATGGAAGAGGACGACCGCACGGGCCGCTACCTGAATCCGATTTACATCATGGCGGACTCCGGCGCCCGCGGATCGAAACAGCAGATTCGCCAGCTCTCCGGCATGCGCGGCTTAATGGCTAAGCCTTCGGGCGAAATCATTGAGCAGCCCATCACCGCCAATTTCCGCGAGGGCCTGGACGTGCTGCAGTACTTCATCTCGACGCACGGTGCGCGCAAAGGCTTGGCGGACACGGCGTTGAAAACAGCGGACTCCGGCTACCTCACGCGCCGGTTGTGCGACGTGGCGCAGGACGTGATCGTGACCGAAACCGATTGCGGCACCGGCGACGGAATCTACGTGGAGCCGATCATCGAATCGGGCGAAATCATCGAGCCGCTGCGCGACCGCATTGTGGGCCGCGTGGCGCTGGAAGACCAGTTTGATTATGAAGGCAACCTGATCGTCGGCCTGAACCAGGAAATCACCGAGGATCTGGCGGCGGCAATTCAGGCCGCCGGTATCGAACGCGTGAAGATCCGCTCGGTGCTCACCTGCGAATCGAAGCGCGGCGTCTGCCAGCTTTGCTACGGGCGCAATTTGGCGACCGGTAGGATGGTGGAGCGCGGCGAAGCGGTGGGCATCATTTCGGCGCAGTCCATCGGCGAGCCGGGAACGCAGCTCACCATGCGCACGTTCCACGTCGGCGGAACGGCCACCGGATCGAGCGAGCAATCCAAGCAGGACGCCAACTCGGACGGTTTCGTGAAATTCCTAGGTGTTTCCACGGTTCGCAACGCAAAAGGCGAGCTGATCGCGATGAATCGCAACGGAATTCTGGCGATTATCGACGAAAAAGGCCGCGAAAAAGAACGCTATCCCGTGGTTTACGGTGCCAAGGTGCTGTTTGAAGACGGCGCCAAGGTGAAGAACAACGACATCCTGCTCGAATGGGATCCGTATACGTTCTCGATCCTCACCGAGGTCAGTGGCAAGGTTCATTTCAAGGACCTGTCGGAAGGCATCACGCTGCAGGAGCAGGTGGACGAAATCACCGGCATGTCGCAGTGG
>JASIGB010000289.1:0-4591 GCA_030045355.1 Bryobacteraceae bacterium | reverse complement strand
CGATGACCATTCTGCCTCCGGATCGGGACCGGCGCTGGGATTATCGCCGCGCCGCGATTCAGAGCGCGGAAGAGGCAGTGCGGAGGATGGTGATCGACAAAGCTCGCGAGCCGCGTCAACACGGGACCGCCGAGCCTACGATATACTGGCAACCAGCCTGAGAAACTGGAGGCCATGAAATGCTCAATCGCTTGATTCCCGCCGCCATCGTTTGCGCGGCGCTGACACAATTGCCGGCCCAGGAACCGGCGGCACCGGCCACGCCCGCACCCGCCGCGGCGCGGCCTGGGGAACGTACCGGCGCGCGCTCCCCCTTGTTCTTTCGCGAAGCCTGGAAGACCGTCAAGGGTGAACATGGCGCTACCCAGGATCAGGTTTCCAGCGCCAACCTGGAGCTGAAGCTGTATGGTCCCTCCGCCAATGACGTCCAAGCGCTCGGCAACGCCGACGATCCGAGCAATCCGCCGCACGTTTGGACCGGGCTGTGCACTTCGCCGGTGGCGGTCGCGCTGCGCGATAAAGACAATTACGTCGATCTTACCGGGCTGGCGCGAATCCGTTGGGAGACCAAGGTCTCCGGCTTCCACAAGGTTCGGCCGGTAATCAAGCTGGCGGATGGCACTTGGCTGGTGGGCGATCACACCGACGGCTCTACCCTCGATTGGCACGATGGCGAGTTCTCGATCGCCGAAGTGCGCTGGCTGAAGCTGAAAATCGATAAAGTGGTCACCACCGGGAATTTCGTGAAGGATCCGGACTTGAGCAAAGTAGACGAGGTCGGATTCGCGGACTTGATGCCCAGCAGCGGGCATGGCCCGGGCGGATGGTCGGACGTGGCGTGGTTCGAAGTTTACGGCAAGTCCGTGAAGCGCGACGGAGCTGCCACGACGTCGTCGAAGTAATCGATTATTGGATAGCCGGCGGAGCCGGGAAGCGTGGCAGCCAGCGGTCGTCGTAGAGCTCAAGATCGCCTGCGAAGTCACGGCGGAAGTGCGCTAACGGCTCCTTGGCAATGATGGTGACGTCGCGCACGATGGGCGCCATGCTGGCCGCATATCCCGAGGCCCAGCGGGTTTCCACCGGCTCAATATCCAGGCTGGCGGGAAACGGTGAATACGAGACATTCTGGGTGAACGAGTTGGCGTTGGTGTGGCCGAGTTTGGCGTAGATTAGGCGCGACGGCCAGCGGAATGCCGACCGGCAGTAGACATCCCACTCGGCGCCCACCACGCCGGTGTAGCACTGCAAGCCGTCGAGCGCGTTGGAGGGCTCATTTGTCAGCGGGATGGTTTTGGAGCGCTCGTTTCCGTAGAGGGTGAGATAAAGGGATCCGCGAACGGACACGTGCTTACCGCGTTCGACCCGGAAGAAGAGCGAATCGGCCCGGCACACGGCCACAATGGCGGGCTTCTCCGGGAAGTTGGTTTCGCGTCTGAGCTGGGAACAATCGGCGACGCCGAAATTCTCCGAGCTACCATCCCTGGCGCGCAGCGACAGCACAAACGCGTCCGGCAGGACTTCAGCGCCTTCCGGCACGCCATCGAGCGCAATTCGTAACGTCATCCCCGCCTTGCCGGTGCGCGGGTCGAGGATGGGCTGTTCGGTCGTATCGGCCAGCGCGGCGTGAATGGAGCGCGCGCTGGCGGGATCTTCCGAGAAGTGCGATTGCACTCCCAGCGCGAACGGCCAGGGCAGTGCGGCGAACAGCACTGCGCCGAGCAAGGTTCCGCCGATCGCGAAGCAGCGGCTGAACATCGTGCGGCGGCCGCAATATTGGACTAACAGGACCGGGATCGTGACCGAGGCGAGGGCGAGCGCGGCCACGGTATCGCGCACCCAGGCCACTCCACCGAGCAGAAAAGCTACGCGCGCCTGCCACAGGCCTGCGATGACGGCCAGGACGATGAGTTCGGAAAAAACAAAGGCCGCCAGACCGCTATTTAGCGCGGCGAGCGCGGCGAAGGGCAGCGATAAGAACGTAAAGAGCAGGACTTGTTCCCAAAGCAGTCCCGGCAGGCTGGCGGCGAGCGGAAAGCCGTCGACCGCGACGATGAACAGTTGCGCGAGAAAAAGCGGCAGGTTCACGAACATCGCGAGGAATAGCAGTTTTGCGGAGAGCAGGCTTTGCCAGCGATAAGGCCGCGTGATCCAGAATTGACGGTCGCCCGGGATGGGCTCAGCTAGAATCAGCCGTCCGGCGAGAAATGCCGCAGTTGCACCCAGCGCCAGTTCGGCCAGCCAGGAGTTGTTCGCGAGGTGCAATCCGGGAACGTGCAGGATCGCGAAGGCGGCCGTCAAGAATAGGACCAGCGCTATCTCGTAGCGGAGGTAGCGAATGTCTTTGCGAAAAATGTGCAGCACTTGCTGGAAAGTCTGGCGCATGGTGCATCTCCTCACGCTGCTTTTTTGTTGGCCTGCGCCGTGCCGCGCGCCACGGCGACAAAGATGGCGCGGAGCGGCATGGGATGCGCGGCGATATCGCGGACTTCGCCGAAGACGCCGCGGATCTCGTCGGGCGTGCGCAGCGGATCGAAATGAGTTTCGATGAAGCGGACTAGCGCCGGCGCGGTTTCGGGCCGCAGCCAGTGCGCCGGCCAGGGACGGTCCAGCGGGAGCAGGGGCGGGGAATCGAGCATTACTTCCACTTCGCGAAAACGTGCGGTGAGCGATGCCATCTCCTCGGAGAATTGCAAGCGGCCGGAATCCAGATAACCGATGTGGCTGGCGAAGCTTTCGATTTCGCCCAGATCGTGCGAGGAGACCAGAATGGTGGTTTCCTCGGCGCTTTCGAGCAGGCCCTGGATGAGATCCTCGCGCACCATCGGATCCAAACCGCTGAACGGCTCATCCATGATTAACAAACGCGGGCGATAGGCGAGCGAAGAGGCGAGGGCGGCCTTCATGCGCATGCCGCGCGATAGCTGGCGCAGCGGGCGATCCAGCGGCAAATCGAACTGCCGGACCAGTTGCCGCGCGCGAGCGGGGTCCCAGGTGGGATAAAAGGGCTTCAGATACGCGAGCAGGTATTCGACAGTCATCCATTCCGGCATCTCCTGGTTCTCCGACACGTAACCAATGTGCGCCAGCATCTCCGGCGTCATCTGACGCGAATCGAGCCCCAGCACTTCAGCCCGGCCCGAGGTGGGCTTCAGAATGTTCATCAGGATCTTGATCGTGGTCGTCTTTCCTACCCCGTTGGGCCCGGCGAGTCCGTACAGGCTGCCTTCCGGGACCGTCAGATTCAGGCCGTCCAATACGCGCAGGCGGCGAAACCTCTTCACCAAATCGCTCACACAAATCATCGCGCTCATTCTTTCCTCCTCTGTGCTTCGCGCAGATCTTTCCCTTGACCGGCGGAGACGGCTTCCAACCGCGACCAGTGCCGCTCTATCGCGCCGGTGATTTCTTCCAGGTCGAGCCCCAGGCGCTTGGCCTCCACCACCAGTTGCTCCACTTCCTTCTTCAAGAGCGCGGCGCGCTCAGCCGCCGTGGAAGCGGGCAGTTCGGCCACTACGGTTCCCAGTCCGGGGCGCACTTCGAGCAAGCCGTCCGACACCAGGTGCGTGATGACTTTGTGCGCGGTATTGGGGTTGATCTTGAGCGCCTTGCTCAGGCTGCGAACCGAAGGGAACGGATCACCGGGGCGCATGTGACCGGAGATGACGGCCTTTTTGGCCGCGTAGACCACTTGTTCATAGAGCGAGACGCCGGGTTCGAAATCCAACCGGAATGGAATCACACGTGTACTATAACAGATAATACACGGCAGTCAAGACCCAGCCGGCGATTGTCACCGTTACTTTGGCCATTCGGTTGCTCGCCTTCCGATGAGGTTGAGGTGCAGCTTTGAAAAAAAACATCCAATCATTCTTATTGGCGATGGTTCTGGCGTGGCCCCTGCTTGCGGGTAAGTTTCCCGCCGAACAGGCTTATTCGCCGAGCGACATGAAGGTCCTGGGAACGTTAACCAGCGGCCAAACCAGCGCTTTGGTGGAGTATTCACAACCCGGCCCGTACCGCGCGTTCGTGTTTGAAGGCAACGGGCATGACCGGGTGGACATCACCGTGACAGGCGCGCAGGGCAGAGCCTATATCGCGCTGGCGGACGATACGCTGACGCCCGTCGCCAGCGGAATCGGACATCTGGATGTGGTGTTGCCGTACCACGGCCCGGACACCGAGGCGTTTTACGTTCTCGTGAAGCCCACCACCCCGGGACCGGCGCGGTTCGCCGTGCACCTGACAACAGCCGGCGCGATTCAAGCGACGCCGGCGTCGCTGGCGGGCCAGCGCTAGGCGCTGACGGCTTCCGGTTCGGTCTTTTCGGTAACCAACTGCGAAATTACAGCCGCAAAGCGCGGATCGCTTCGCAGGCTGTCAACCCTGGGATCGACAGCTACGGCGAACAACGCCGACGATTTTTCGCGCACGGCCCGATCCAGCTCCTGAAAGGCGAGATCGCGGTCACCCATGGCCTCCATGAGTACGGCCATGAAATAGGCGTCGATGTACTGCGTCTTGCGCACTTGCGCCAGCGAGTTGAGGATAGTGGCCGCTTCCTTGCGCTTGCCGTGCCTGGCTAAGCAAGCGC
>JASIGB010000288.1:0-5734 GCA_030045355.1 Bryobacteraceae bacterium | reverse complement strand
GCTGTTTTCCGAGGAGCTACTGCCGGAATGATCCAGGCTGATGCGCTGCGCGAGATTGACCGGCTGCTGGGGCCGCGCGGCTATCTGGACCGGCCAGAAGACCTCAAGCTCTACGAATACGACGGCAGCGTCGACAAAGCGCAACCCGAATTGGTGGCCTTCCCGCAAACCACCGAGCAGGTGGAAGCGCTGGTGCGCATTGCGCGCGAGCACCGCATCCCCATCGTCGGCCGCGGCGCGGGCACCGGGTTGAGCGGGGGGGTGATCGCGCGCGCCGGCGGCATTGTGATCTCGTTCGCGCGCATGAATCGCTTTGTCGAAATCGATCTGGCGAACGAGCGCGCCGTGCTCGAACCCGGCGTGGTGAATCTCGAAATCACGCAGGCGGTGGAGCGCGACGGCTATTTCTACGCGCCCGATCCTTCCAGCCAGAAGGCCTGCACCATCGGCGGCAACGTCTCAGAAAACGCGGGCGGCCCGCACACGCTGTGTTACGGCGTCACCACCAATCACGTGCTGGGCATCGAAACCATCCTGCCGGACGGAACGCCGATGTCCACCGGCGGCAAAGCGCTGGACCTGCCCGGTTACGACCTCACCGGCCTGCTTACCGGCTCGGAAGGCACCATGGCGCTGGTGACCAAAATTATCGTGCGTCTGATGCGCCAGCCCGAACTGGTAAAGACACTGCTCGCGATTTACGACACCGTGGACGATTGCGCGGATTCGGTGGCCGAGATCACCGCGCGCGCCATCACACCCGCCGCTGTCGAAATGTTGGATGGCGTCATGCTGCGCATGGTGGAGGAAGCCACGCACGCGGGCTATCCGATGGATGCCGCCGCCGTCCTGCTCATCGAGCTGGAAGGCTTGAAGGAAGCCGTCGAGGAGCAGGTCCAGCAGATTGAAGGCGCGTGCAAAAGCTGCCGCGCGCGCGAAGTCCGCATCGCCAAGTCTGCCACCGAGCGCGAACTTCTGTGGAAAGGCCGCAAGAACGCGTTCGGCGCGGTCGGCCGCGTCAGCCCGGCTTACTACGTGCAGGATGGCGTGGTGCCGCGCACCCAAGTAGCGCCCACGCTGCGTGAGATCCACAGGATCTCGGGAAAATACGGCCTCACCATCAGCAACATTTTCCATGCGGGCGACGGCAACATGCACCCCATCATTCTGTTCAATCACCACAAGCCCGGTGAGCTCGATCGCGCCAAGGCCGCGGGCGACGAGATCCTGCGGTTCTGCATCGAGCAAGGCGGCTCGATCACGGGCGAGCACGGCGTGGGCATGGAGAAAATGGAATTGATCGGCGAGCAATTTCCCGCCGAAACGCTCGACATGATCGCGCGCTTCAAGAGTTTATTCGATCCCGAGTGCCGCCTGAACCCCGGCAAAATGCTGCCCACCGGCAAGGGCTGCATGGAAATCCGCCAACCGGCGGCGATGACGATTTAGGGTTGCGGAGGCCCCGCAACCGCAGATACCGTGATCGCGAGCGTCGCGGTGTTACTGGTTCTGGTGCCGGATGTAATCACGACTGGCACCGAGGAGCTTGCGGGATCAAAGATAAGCGCTCCGCTGGGAATCGTGCAGTTGATCTGATCCAAGCCCTCGTAGTTCGGAGCCGCGCCCGCGAACACAACGGGGCAATTGACGCCGCCGACCGTCACGGTGGGCTGCTGGACCGCGACCTCATACCCGTTGCTCGGCATCGTCGCGCCCAGGCCAGTGGCGAAAATTTCCACGGTGTCGCCCGGGCTCAGCGGATTGCTTGCGGTCACCAGGCTCTGATCGCTCGCCTTGAGCGCTGAAGCCGGACCCGATCCCGAGGAGTTCTGCGTGAAAATCGCGGGCGCGGCGGCGTCCAGGTAAACGTTTAGCGTATTCTGGCCGTCGGCATTCTCGACCGTGAGCGCGGTGAGCCCGGAAGCATTAGACGGGAGCACCGCGTCGATCTGTGTGGCCGAAACATAATCGAGGGTAAGCGGGGTGCTGCCGATCGACACGGTGCTGGACGCGAGATCCGTGCCATAGAGCGCGACGATCATCCGCGGCGCGAGCTCCAGCGGAAAATTGGCCGCCGCCGCGGGAAAGACACCTGCGACCAGCGGACCCGGTTTCACCAGATACGGCTCATACCCGCCCGCCGGCAGCGTAATGGGCCGGATGGCGCCCGTCGACCCGGACGAAACGTTGAGTCCAAAGCCGCCCGATGAGAGCAGATCGACATAAGCCAGCCCATCGGACGAAGTATCGAGCTTCAACGACAGCGCCGTTAAAGCGAAGCTGACCGATGCCGAGTCAACCGCCAGGCTCGAATCGTCCGCCGCATGCTCCGCGGCAATCACTCCGCCGTCTATTGACAGAAACTTATCGTCCTCCGCCGCCGTCCCTACGCTCTGCCACGCGTCGGTGCCGTTGAAGAACGAAACAATGATCTGCGCCGATTCGTGCATCGCCGAATCGATATCCGCGATGCCCGGCGCGCCGGCGGGGCACAAGCCGTAATCGGTGATGATGCCGCCGCCGGGAATGTGGCAGTAAGGCACCACGCGGGTGCGGCCGGGCCCATAGAATCGTAATGCCCCGCTGGTGAGCGGCACCACGCCGTCGTCGAAGCCATCCGTCCCAGTCAGCAGGCCCGTTCCGCCGTTGCCAACCGCGGCGATCGCATCCACGCCCCGCAGGTCGTCGGTCGCGTCGTTCCAGGTGTCGAGATCGAACAGGAAGGTACTGCCGCTGGCCATTTCATCCACCTGCGTGCTCACGGGCAGCAGCGTCGCGATGGGAGTCCCGAAATGCGGGGTCCCCAGGAACACGGCCCTGCGAATTTGGACCGTCGCCGGCGGTTGAAACATCCCAGCCGTGTCCTGTTTGCCGCTTAAATAACAGCGCAGCACGAGGCCTCCCATACTATGCGCGACCACGTCCACTTGAGTGACGGGTGTGCCGTCGGTATACGTGAGCCCGGCAAGAAACGTCGCGAAGGCCGCGCCCAAGTCCTCGATGGTCGCCGTCGATGCAAGGCTACAGGTATTGAAAAACAGGCTCACCTCGCCGTTGGCTTGCAGCACCTGGTCCGCGATGCCGAACGAATCGGCGAACGTGGTGGGGCATCCTGCGAATTGATAGCCGTTGATGAACACCACCGGCGGAAGGGTGGTCTGTGGAATGGGCGTGCCGCTGGGAATGAGTTGCGCCGGCGCCGCAACGGGCAACGCAAGTGATAAGACAACGGGCGATAGCAACCCGAGCCGCTTCAACGCGTGGGTACCGGTTGCAGCGCGCGGCTCTCGATGATGCGGTCGATCAGGCCGTAGTCGAGCGCCTGTTCGGGTTCCAAAATATAGTCGCGATCCACGTCGCGCGCGATGCGATCCACCGGCTGATTCGTTGCGTTGGCGAGAATCTGGTTCAACGATTCGCGCATGCGCAGGATCTCGCGCGCATAAATATCGATATCCGTCGCCTGCCCGCCCAGCCCGCTCATCGATGGTTGGTGAATCAGGATGCGAGAATGCGGCAGGCTGTAGCGCTTGCCCTTGGTCCCGCACGCCAGCAGCACCGCCGCCATCGAAGCCGCCTGGCCCACGCAATACGTCACGATGTCGGGCTCCACCAGGTTCATCGTGTCTAGAATCGCCAGACCCGCCGTGATGGAGCCGCCCGGCGAATTGATGTACAGCGAAATGTCCTTCTCCGGATCCTCGGCGGCCAGAAATAGCATCTGGGCGATGATCAGATTCGCGATGTTGTCGTCAATGGGCGTACCCAGAAAGATGATATTTTCCTTGAGCAGACGCGAATAAATGTCGAACGCGCGCTCGCCGCGTGAAGTCTGCTCCACGACCATGGGCACCAAAACTGAATTCTGCATGAGACCTCGCTCCTGTCGAAACCTGCTGCTTATCGAACACTGCCGGCGGCAATCGCCCGGAACCCCCATCATACCGCGCTTGGTCAGCACCCGCGTCTTTGTCTGATCGTACATGTCCAGCGATACGCGCGACAATAAAGGCAGCCATGCACCTGGTCCCCACACAAGAAGAAGTCGTCGCCCTGTTGCGGCACACCGGCGCCATCCGCGATGGGCATTTCGAGTACCCCAATGGATTGCACGCCAACGAATACATGCAGGTCCAGTTGGCGATGCGCTATTACCAGCACGCCAAAGTTCTGAGCGTCGGCCTGAGCCGTCTGCTCCGCGCCAATGCCGAAATCCGCGCCATCATCCCGGAGCTGTCGGTAGTTTCGCCGGACACCGGCGGGCTGCCCGTGGCCTACGGCGTGTGCGAAGCTCTGCGCGCGCATCAGGTGTATTGGGCGGATCGCAAGGAAGAAGGTGGGCCCATGCGTTTTCGCCAGTATCTGGAGCAGAAGCCCGGCGAAAAGGTGCTATTGGTGGACGACATCCTGCGCTCTGGCCGCAATCTCTCGGAATTGAAGCGGCTGGTGGAATCCACCGGCGCCGAAGTAGTGGGCATGGCGGTGATCATCTATCAGCCCACGCCGAAAACGGTCGACTTCAGCCCGCTGCCGCTCTATTACCTCGCGCAGCTCGACGCGACTTATTACAAGGACGCCGGCTCGTGCGAGATGTGCAAACGCGGCGTGCCGGCCGAAAAGGTCTGGATCTAGCGCGTGTGAGCGAACGACCAGGGCCGGGCAACGCAGCTGACCGTGACATTCCTAACCTGCTTTCGGCACTCCTGTTCATCGTTCGGCCGACTGCGATAGCGGATTCGGAGGTGATTATTGTCCACCCAGTCCAGCTTTGGGTCGTCAAACGCACTCGATCCGAAATGCAAAAACACCCTGGTATGCCCGGATTCTCCAGGCCACGCAAGGTCAACTTCCGTGCTATCGCGGCCGAGGAAACCCGCTTGATAGCTGAGTTGTGCCCTTTGGCCGGACGGTGATTCGAAGGTCCGGGTCTCAGTCGGCGTCTCATCTGACGACAGAAACATAACCAACATCGCTGGAGGAAGCAGGATGACGCCAATAACGCCGAGAATACGACAGGCAATCCGAAGCCGACGGCTAGCGATCCTCGGCGCCCATAAGAGGAAGATTATTAGGCCTATGTAAACGAGCAGTACGGCAATGGCGCGAAGGCTCACGTAGCTATCTCAGCATAAACTCGGCGGGATCGCTCCGGACATGAGCAGCAATTATCATGAGTAACTGATGACGCCTATCGAGTTCGGCCGCGAGATCTGCGGCGATCCCGGAGAAGCCTCCTTGCGCGAGTGGCTTGAAACCAACGGCATCGGCGGATTCGCCAGCTCCACCATCATCGGATTGAACACGCGCCGGTATCATGCGCTGCTGTGCACGGCTCTGAATCCGCCTTCCGGCCGCGCTGTGCTGCTATCGAGAGTCGAAGAGGTTTTGCTCATCGGCGATCGGCGCTTCGAACTTAGCGCCAATCAATACAAAAACGTGGTGCATCCGCGCGGCTTTGAGCGCCTGGCTTCCTTCCGCCTGGATCCGTTTCCGATCTTCCGCTATCGGTGCGACGATCTGGAGCTCGAAAAATCCGTGTTCCTGGTGCACGGCGAAAACACGGCCGTGATTCAATACCAGCTCATGGGCGAGGTCATTGGATCGTTGGGTGGCCGCGCCTGTCATCTCGAAGTGCGCCCGCTCATCGCCTTTCGCGATTATCACGCGACTATGCACGCCAACAGCCGCATCAATGGTTCAGTGACTGCTCAGCCCGGCCTCGCCAGCGTCGCGC
>JASIGB010000030.1:0-4294 GCA_030045355.1 Bryobacteraceae bacterium | reverse complement strand
CCGAGTTGCTGCACCGGCGCGAAGACGCCCGAGCGCGTGCCGACCACGACGGTGGCGGCGCCTGCTCGGATGCGACGCCATTGCTCGGCGCGCTCGGCATCGTGGAAAGCGGAGTGGAGAATCGCGACGCGATCGCCGAAGCGATGAAAGAACTGGCTCGCGACCGCGGGCGTGAGCGCGATCTCGGGCACCAGCAGCAGCGCGCTTCGGCCGAGCGCGATGGCCGCGTCGATGGACTTCAGATAGACCTCCGTTTTGCCTGAGCCCGTCACGCCTTCGAGCAGGAACGGCTGGAATTTCCTCTCGTGCAGCGCCGCCTCAATCTGCTGGTAGGCTTCCAGTTGATGCGGATTGAGCGTGCGGGGCGCGAGGCTTGCAGCGAAGACGGCGCGCTGCGGTTCGGGTTCCAGCACGATCAGGTTGCGGCGCGCGAGGGATCGCGCGGCCTGGCTCGCTCCGGCCACGGCGGTCTCCAACTGTTCCAGGTTGTGCGCGCCGGGATGCAATTCCAGGTACGCCAGCAACTCGCGCTGGCGCTTGGGAAGCCGCATGCCCTCGGGCGCGCGCGCGATGTACGATGCGCGCAGTCTGGCAGCAGAAGCGCGCAGGGGATCGCGCTCGGCCTCCAGGTCCTCGATCGCGATGAAGCCCTTTTTTTCGAGCGACCGGATGGCATTCATTGCCTGGGGGACCTTCTTTTGCAGGTAGGATTCCGAAAGCGGGCGGGCTTCGAGCAATCGAAGAAGCTGGAGCATGGGATCTTCGTCTTCCGCCGCCAGGAGCAGTTGGCGCGCGGCGTCGCGCCCGGCGTCGGTAAGGGAGTAGAGCTTGGTTTTGTGGACTTCGCCTGAGAGCGGCGTCATCGCGCGCAGGACTTCGCCCAGCGGGGCACAGTAGTAATGGGCGATCCAGCGGCCGAGCGACAGCAGGTCAGCCGAGAGCACGGGTTCTTCGTCGACCAGGCGCAGGGCTTCCTTGATGGAGCCACCCGGGATCTGGCCGTCCGGCGCATCAGGCCGCAGCTCGAGTACCATGCCGGTGAGCTTGCGCGGCCCGAAGGGAACCAGAAGCCGGCAACCGGGCTGCACGCGATGCTGC
This sequence comes from Bryobacteraceae bacterium, assembly GCA_030045355.1. Classification (GTDB taxonomy): domain Bacteria; phylum Acidobacteriota; class Terriglobia; order Bryobacterales; family Bryobacteraceae; genus Palsa-89. Next base: position 3,196 of record JASIGB010000030.1, on the reverse strand, counting down.
AGGGTTTCGGGCAGCCGGTAGGTGAACGCCTGATCGAGTGGCACAGGCAGGCTGACGTCGCAATACATCATGAAGATTCTTCAGGAAAGCCGCATTGTAGCGCAGGAGTGAGACTTAAGTACCCCTTTACAAGCGCCAACAAATCTTGCAGAATTGTTCTTACCTAGTTGAACACCCGTGCGGGACGGTCCCCAAGTAACGGGTTCGTGAGAGTTGGCGTCAAAAGTGTAGAAGTCTGCGACCTGGTTGTCGATAAGGAGATTAGGTCGTCACCATGGATATTGTTGGAGACCGAAAGTTCGTTGAGATTCCAGGGGAAAAAACTCACGAACTGCCCCCGCTCTTAGTTCGCACCACCCCCAACGTACGAAGGCTGGACCGGGTAGTTGGCATGGCCAACGACCTCATCGACGCCGAAGACATGATTCCGATGCCGGCTTTCGACATGCCGGTCACGGAATTTGAGGTGGACCGGCGCAAAATGGATCTGGCGATCAACTTGGCGGATCAATACCTGCGCTTCGTGACGCAATGGCAGTGGGGCGACAGCATCCTGGAATGGATCCGGCAGTGCGAGATCACCTTCGGCGCTCGCCTGGAGCTGCGCAACCTGCTGCGGCCGGACGTTTGGCCGCACGCCGGACGGTCGAGCTTCGTGATGCTGCTCGAAGACAAAGCGGTCCCGAGCGAGGGCGTCGAGCTCGAAAAGGCCGTCGGCATGCGGCTCACCTTTCGGCAACCTCCGCCGATTTCCTGCTTTTCAAACCAATTTCTGTTTTATTTGAATTCCACTGTTGCCAGCACGGCCTTTGAAACCTGGGCGCACATGAGCCCTGCTCCATTGTCGTGCCTGCCGCCGGAACGGTTCATCTTCGACGTGATCGATATGTCGTGATTTACGCACGCGCCCAGAGGGGACCCGGTGCGTGCGCCACGTTAGAATCCGCTGGCGGCGCGTGGGCGGCGCGGCAATAAATCGATCTGCACCGGCGCTTCCGGTTCCGGCGACTGCGACACCCCCAGTTCCCGCAATTTCCCGAGCGACGGAATCAGCCGCGCATCCCAGGACCCGACCGACCGGTTGTACGCTTCCACCGTTTTTTCGAGCATCCTGCCAGTGGCGGCGTAATGCTCGCCGACGCCCTGCAGCCGCTCGTAAAGCTGCGACGCCACCTGGCGAATCTGTTCGGCGTTTTCGGCCAGTTGCTCCTGATTCCAGCCGTACGCAATGCCCTTGAGCACGGAGATCAGCGTCACAGGAGTGGCGATGACCACTTTCTTCGCCAGCGCTTCCTCGATCAGCTCCGGCCGGATTTCGAGCGCGGCGCTGAAGAAATGATCGCCCGGCAGGAAGAGCACCACGAGCTCCGGCGCGGGCTGGAACTGGCTCCAGTATTGTTTGCTCGCAAGCTGCCGGACGTGTTCGGCCACCTGCTGGCCATGGCGGGTGAGCGCGGCTTTGCGCGACGCGTCGTCCGGCGCGGCCGCGGCGTCAAGATACGCGGTGAGCGGAACCTTCGCGTCGACCACCAGCGAACGATCGCCCGGCAGGCGCACGATCATGTCCGGGCGAATGCGCATGCCGTCCCCTTCGTAGGTTTGCTGCTCGGAGAAATCGCAATTGTGGACCATGCCGGAGAGCTCGGCCACGCGCCGCAGCGTCACTTCGCCCCAGCGTCCGCGCGCCTGCGGGGAGCGCAGAGCCGTAGAGAGCGAGGCGGTTTCGCGCGCGAGCGCTTGCACCTGCTCGCCCAGGCTGCCGAAGGCGTTCGCGCGCGCCCGCTCCAGCTCGCGAACTTGCGTTTCCAGGCGGCCGAGCGAATTCGCGAGCGGCTGGACGACGTTTTCGATGGCGGTTTGTTTGAGCGCGAGGTCACCCGAGATTTCGGCTCTCGTGGTGGCCAGCGTATTGCGCGCGGCGTCGAGGAACGCGCTTTGATTGGATCGCAAGGCGGCATCGGCGAGCGCCTGAAAATTCTCCTGCAACTTCGCGACGCCCGATTCGGCGAACTGCTTGGCGGCTTCGAGGCGTGCCATGCGCGCGCGCATCCATAGAGCGGCGATCAAGGCGCCGAAAAGCGATCCAACGAGAAAGCAAAGCCAGGGCATCACGTTTTCCAGGATAGATCATTTTTGGCGGGAAATGTTTGCGTCGCTGCCTCGGGGACCGCGGAGTTATAATGCTTTCTATTTGGAAAGGAGTTGCAATGAGTCTCGAAGCCATCGTGCTGGCTCCGGGCGCCTCGCGAGAGTTGTCGCTTCGCGGAACTCAGCTTGGCATCCTGCTGACAGGCGATCACTCCAAAGACACTACCGTTTTTGAGCTCACCGCCAAAGAGGGTTTCACTACGGGAGCTCATGTGCATCAAATTCAGAAAGAGTTCTTCTACGTGCTGGAGGGCGAGTGCGAGTTGCACGCGGGGGACCAGGTGGTAAAGGCCAAGCCGGGCTCCTTTGTTTTCGTGCCGCCGGGCGTTCCGCACAATATCATCAACACCAGCGGAAAACCGGCGAAGATGCTGATGGGTGTTTCCCCTCCCGGTCACGAACATTATTTCGAGGAACTGGCGGATCTGCTCGCGCGCGACGGGCCGCCGGACGCAAAGGCCATCGGGGAGCTCAGGCGAAAGTTTGATACCGAGCAACTTTCTTCGCTGAAGGCTGAATGAAGGCGGACATCCCGGCGAACCCAATAGATCGCGCGCAAAATCGCGTGGAGCAGCTTTTAGAGGCATTGCGCCGGGAGACCGGGCGGCTGGGACCGCTGGACGATTCGGCGCTCGAGTATTCTCCGGCCCAGGCGCCCGAGGCGCCCGAAGGCCGTCAAGCGAGAGACGAATGACCATCGCCGAAGCGGGCCAAGCGTTGCGTTCGCGGCGCGTTTCGTCCGTCGAGCTGACGCGCGCGTGCCTGCGGCAGATCGAAAAGCTGAATCCCATTCTCAATGCGTTCATCACGGTCACGGCCCACGCGGCGCTGGAGCGCGCGGAGGTGCTGGATCGCGAACTGGCCGATGGCGTGGACCGCGGGCCGCTGCACGGGATTCCGATCGCGCACAAGGACCTAATGTGGACGCGCGGCGTCCGGACCACCTCGGGCTCGAAACTTTTCGCCGATTTCGTCCCGGATCGCGACGCCGCGGTGGTGCAGACGCTCAACCGCGCGGGCGCGGTGATGGTGGGCAAAACGGGGCTGC
>JASIGB010000287.1:0-6313 GCA_030045355.1 Bryobacteraceae bacterium | reverse complement strand
GAGCATGATATTCATGATCACCACGCCCCCCACCACCATGAAGATGGAAACGATGGCCACTGCCGTCGCCGAGATGGCATTCGTGAGCTGGTCGAAGGCGCTCACTAGCGCATCGGAAGATAGAATCGAAAACGTGTCGTCCTGGCCGGGCTGTTCGTGACGCCGCGCGCGGATCAGCATGCGCATCTGATCCTTGGCCTGTTCCAGCATGTTCTGGTCCGCGGCGCGGGCGGCGTAGCGGATGCCGGTGCGCGATCCATAAATCTGGAAGTAGCTTCCGATGGGAATGTCGACAAAACCGTCCTGGGACTGGCCGAACACGCTGCCCTTGGCCTGGGCCACTCCGATCACGGTGAACGGCAAACCTTCGACCTTGATTTCGTGACCGATGGGATCGGAACCGCCGAACAGGTTGTTTTTCACGTCGGCGCCGATCACCGCCACGGCCGAGCGGTGCCGGTCCTCGACGTCGGTGAAGTAGCGGCCGTTGGCGATCTGGGTGTCGTTCAAGTCGGCCCAATCGTCCGTGCCGCCTTCCAGCGTGATGTTGGTGAGGCTTTGCGAGCCCAGCGAAACGCTCACCGAACGGCTGGCGACCATGCCGAAATCGCTCACCAGCGTGGCGTGCTGCTTGAGGTATTCGTATTCGTCCGGGCTTAGCTCGGGATTGCGTTTCTGCATCTGCAGGTATTTCTTGGGATCGAAATTGCCGAGAAACGCGATGCGGACGATGCGGAACCCGTCCGACCCCATGCTGGTCACCGTGTTGGCGATGTACACATCCATACCATGGATCAGGGACATCACGGCGATGAGCGTGGTGGTGGCGAGGATGATGCCGAGCAGCGTGAGGAAACTGCGCAGCTTGCTCGCGCGCAACGAATCGGCCGCCACGGCCGCGGCTTCGCGAAAAGACGCGTTTTGTCTAGAACTTTTCGCCACTTATACTAGGGGACGAAACCAGCTGGGACCTTGTTCCGTACTTCCAATATCCAGTTTACGAGAACGCCGTCCAGCCAGAAGCGCGGCTTGGTTTTGGCGATAAAGCCGAGGTGGCCGCCGTGGTCGGGAGCGACCAGCTTCAGGTGAGGGTTACAGGCGAAGGCCGGGTGATCGTAAACGGAGAACGGGATCATGGGATCGTCTTTGGCCTGCACCAGGAGCGCGGGAACGCGGATGCGGTCCAGGAATTGATTCGCCGATTGCGTGGCATAGTAATTGTCGGCCGAGCCGAAACCGAAGGCCTGCGCTGTAAACCTGTCGTCAAATTGATAAATGTTGCGGACTACATCAAGGCCGGATAAATCGAAGGTTCCGGGCGTGAGCCGTTCCTTGGCGCGCACGCGTTCCTTGAGGCGCGCGACAAAGCGGCGGGCGTAAATAAAGTTTGAGGGGCGGTCGATCGCGCGAACGCAGGCAGCCAGATCGATGGGTGTGGAAACGGCCATGATCCCAGCGATGAGATCCTGCGCCGCCGCGCCGAGTTCGCCCGCGAGTTTCAGCACCACATTGCCGCCGAGTGAAAATCCGGCCAAGAAAATCGGGGCTTGGGACCGATCTCGGGAGCGAAGCCTGCGGATCACCGCGAGCAAATCAGACGTTTGGCCCGAATGATACAGCGTCCGCCCGCTCAAGTGTTCGGTGCCGCCGCAGCTTCGCATGTTGAAGCGATGCGCCGAGCATCCGGCGAGTAGCGCCGCATGCGCCAGGCTACGGGCGTAACCGGCGGCGCTCGAGCCTTCCAGGCCATGCACCAGGATCAGTTGCGCGACGGGCGCGGATTCGGGCACCTGCGAATGCACCAGGATCTGGACATCGGGATCGGTTTCGTAATAGCGCGTCTCGACGGGAAAGCGCTGCTCGCCGGCGTCGCGGCGCCAGTAGTTGCCGGCGAGGGTTGCCAGGTGCGGATTTCGAAAAAAGGGAACGAACGGCCGCAAGACATCATTGTAGTGCGTGATAGAATCCACCACATACATTTTCCGATGGCCGTAACGCTCGCGGCGGCGCTGGTTTTCGCCGCCATGGCGGTAGCGCAAACTCCCGCCGGGTCGCGCGAACGGGCGCTGATCGACGATCTGGTCACCGCGAACCACATCCTGGCCAACGAGGGCATCGTGGACGGCTACGGGCACGTGAGCGTCCGCGACCCCGCGAATCCGAATCGCTACTTTCTTTCGCGCTCGCTCGCGCCGGGATTGGTGACGGCGGCGGACATCATCGAATACGATCTCGATAGCAATCCGATCGGCGACACGCGCAAGGGTTATCAAGAGAGATTTATTCACGGCGAAATCTACAAAGCGCGGCCGGATGTGATGGCCATCGTGCACGATCATTCCCCGGCGGTGATTCCGTTCAGCATCAGCTCGGTGAGGCTGCGCGCGGTGGCGCACATGGCGGCTTTCATCGGGGAGGGCGTGCCGGTGTTCGAAATTCGCGACGTGGACGGCATGACCGACATGCTGGTGTCGAGCCCCAAGCGCGGGCAGGCGCTGGCGAAGGTATTGGGCGACCATCCGGCGGCGCTGATGCGCGGGCACGGAGCGGCGGTAGTGGGCGCAACGATTCAGGAAGTGGTGGGCCGAGCCTACTATCTGGATCTCGACGCGCGCTTGCAGGAGCAGGCCATTCTGTTGGGCGGCAAAGTGACGTACTTTGAGCCGGAGGAAGCGAAGAGAACCGCGCCGCAGGACGGCTTCGTGCGGGCGTGGGACGTCTGGAAGCGCAAGGTCGAGTCCGCGGCGAAATAGTCCGGGGCGAAATAATTTATTCACAGCGCAACGACGCGAGAGGATCGCTGCGTGCGCCGCGCAGCGCGGGCAGAAAACTGGCTGCGAGCGCCACCAAGGCCAGCGCGATCGCGACGCCGCCGAAGGTCAGCGGGTCCGTGGCGCCAACGCCAAACAGCACACTGCTCAGGAATCGCGTCAGGAACATGCTGCCCGCGACCCCGAGCGCAATGCCCATCAGCGCGGGCGCGGCGCCTTGTCCGACGATGGTTTGCAAAATGTCGGCGCGCCTTGCGCCCAGCGCCACGCGGATGCCGATCTCGCGCGTGCGGCGGCTCACCGAATAGGAGATCACGCCGTAGACTCCGACCGAGGCGAGCAGTAGCGCGATCCCGGCGAAGGCTCCCAGCAGCGCCAACAGAAACCGGCGCGAGGCGAGCGTGCCGGACACCAGATCATCCATCGGTTGCAGGTTGGAAACCGCATCGTCCGGATCGACGCTGCGAACGGCGGCCCGGACTGCGTCCGCGAGGCCGGGATTCAGCCGCGAACGCAACACGAAGGTTTCCGACGAGCCTGAGATCAGCTTCAGGAACGGATCGGGAAGTTGCAATAACGGAGTATAGGTCTGCAGATGAAGCTTGTCTGTAACATCATCGTCGAGACCCGCATGCTTCACATGCCCTACGACTCCGATAATCACCGATGTTACCGTCTCACCCAGCACGACGCGTTTGCCAATGGGGTCTTCATTCGGAAATAACGTTCGGGCCGCGGTGTCGTCGATCACCAGTACTGGCGTGCTCTTTTCGTCGTCGTACTGGTTGAAGAAGCGGCCACGCAGCAGCGGGACCTTCATCGCGGAGAGATATTCAGGCGTGGTGGGATAGAGGAGGACGATAGGCAGATCGAACTCGGATTTGGGCCGCGGATGCCCCACCACCCAGATGGGCGCGGCCTCATCGTCGCCGGACATGGGGAGATTGTCGATCACAGCGGCAGATTCCACGCCGGGAATCGCGTCCAGGCGGCGGAGAAGATTGTGGACGGCGGTACGAATCGAGGCGCCGGAGGACGAAGCGGCGGAAGACAAGGAAATTTGACCGTGCAAAACCTGATGGGGATCGAAGCCCGGATTCACCTGAGACAGATTCCACAGCGTGCGGATGAGCAGAGCGCCGCCGATCAACAACGGCAATGCGAGCGCCAGTTGACCAACGACTAGCAAGTCGCGAAAGCCATGCCGGCCGCCGACGATGCCGCGTGCGGAATTGCGAACGCCCGAGCGCGAACTTTGCACAGCCGGCGCGAGGCCGAAGAGCAGACCCGTCAGCACAGCAATCGCAAGGGTGAACAGAAACACGCGGCTGTCCATGCCGATGCGTTCGGCGCCGGGTAAGACGCGCGCGGCCCATTTCAGAAGGGCTGCCGTGGACGCCGAAGCCAGCAGCAACCCGCCCACTGCGCCAGCGACTGCCAGCAGAACGCTTTCGGTGAGCATCTGGCGGACGATGCGGCTGCGGCTGGCGCCCAAAGCAGCGCGCATCGCGATCTCAGGTTCGCGCGCCGTGGATCGCGCGAGCAGCAAATTGGCCACATTCGCGCAGGCAATCAAGAGGACGAAAGCGACTGCGCCCGCCAGCAGATACAGGGCGCCGCGGGCTTCGCCCACCAGCACATCTTGGAGCGAGTTGACCGAAACTCCGTGGCCGCCGTTTTCTCTGGGAAATTCTTGCGCAAGCGATTGCGCGATGTGAGCGAGCTCGGCGCGGGCGGCTTCGATGGAGACTCCGGGCTTCAAACGGCCGATGACGCGAATACCGGGATGGAAGAGCCGATTCCGCATGGTCGGGTCCTGGGACGACTGGCCGAGGGGTACCGCAACATCCTCTTCGACAGGACCGTGAAAAGGGAATTGGAAGCCCGCGGGCAAGACGCCAACGACGGTGTACGCGGTTCCGTTCAGCGTGAGCGCGCGCCCCAGAATTGCAGGGTCGGCGCCAAAACGCCTGCGCCACAGGGACTCGGAAATCAGCGCAACGGGCCTGCCGGCGGCGCGGTCCTCGTCGGGAGTAAAGGCGCGGCCGATCAGCGGCGCGGCGCCGAGCACCGCGAGCGTATCGGAGGAAATCATGCGGCCGCGCAGATGCACGGGGTCGCCCGAGCCGGTGAGATTGAAATCGCTCCAGCGCAGAGCGGCGAGGCCTTCGAAGCTGTGGTTGAGTTTGCGCCAATCGAGGAAGTTCAAATAGGCAGCCGAGGCCTGCGGGATTTGCGGCATGGTTTCAAACAGCGTAATCAAGCGATCGGGCTGCGCGTATGGCAACGGACGCAGAAGCACGCCGTTCACCACGCTGAAAATGGCGGTGTTGGCGCCGATGCCAAGCGCCAGAGTGGCGAGGATCGTGACCGTGAGCGCCGGATTTTTCCTCATCGTACGCAGCGCGAAGCGGATGTCCTTGAGCGTGCTGTCGAGCCAGAGAGTGGGGCGGGCGTCACGGCATTCTTCTTTCACTTGTTCCATGCCGCCGAACTCGCGCCGGGCACGGCGGCGGGCTTCGTCTGCGGACATGCCTTGTTGAATGTACTTCGCGGTCAATTGATCCAGATGGAATTGAAGTTCCCGGTCCAGGCGCTTTTCGTTCATCGAACATCTCCTTCAGCGAAGTTGACGATCAGTCCGATGGCTGTGACCAAACGCTTCCAATCGGCGGTTTGGGTTTCCAGATGGGAACGGCCCTGGGCGGTAAGCCGGTAATACTTGGCTTCTCGGCCGGTTTCGGACTCTTTCCAGTCGGCCTTAAGGAAACCTTTGTACTCGAGGCGATGGAGCGCGGGATAGAGCGAACCTTGCTGGACCTGCAAGACCTCGCGCGAGATCTGCTGGATGCGCTGCGCGATGGCGTAGCCGTGAATGGGACCGAGCGCGATGACCTTGAGGATCAGGAGATCGAGAGTGCCTTGGGGAAGATCGGATTTAGGAGGCATGGACACCTTGCTCTTCTACATATACGCTAGGATATGTAGAAGGTCAAGGGGTGGGGAAGCCGGGGGCCAGGGATTGGGGGCCGGGGACCTGGCGAGCGGTGCGTTACTTGAAGCGCGATGCCAATTCCTGAGAAGAACGCATGAGCAGGTTGCCGTCGAGGCCGACGGCGACGAAGTTGCAACCGAGCGCGAGATAGCGGCGGGCTTGGGTTTCGTCGGTGGTGAGGATGCCGGCAGCGCGGCCGGAGGCGCGAATGCGGCCGATGGCCGTTTCGATGGCCTGCTGGACGTCGGGATGGCTTGGCCGGCCGAGATGGCCGAGGGCAGCGGACAAATCCGAGGGGCCGATGAAGATGCCGTCCACGCCTTCGACGGCCGCGATGGCGTCGAGATTTTCGAGTCCTAGCCGGGTCTCCACTTGGACCAGGAGGCACATCTGGCCGTTGGCTTCCTGCAAATAATTGGTGACGCGGCTCCATTGCGAGGCGCGCGCGAGCGCGGCGCCCACGCCGCGAATTCCCACGGGTGGGTAGCGCATGGCGGAGACCAGGAGCCGGGCCTGGTCCGCGGTTTCGACCATGGGGATGAGCAAT
>JASIGB010000286.1:0-13837 GCA_030045355.1 Bryobacteraceae bacterium | reverse complement strand
ATGGAATGCACGAAGGCTTCGTTCAGCCGCCGGGCCTCGTCGGAATATTCGGACGCGACCTCCACTTCGATGCCCGCCGCATGCAGCCGGCGGAATCCCGATCCGGCAACCTGAGGATTGGGGTCCTCCATCGCGGCGACTACGCGCGCCACGCCCGCTTCGACCAGTGCATCGGCGCACGGAGGCGTGCGGCCATGATGCGAGCAGGGTTCGAGCGTAATGTAGAGCGTCGCACCGCGCGATTGCGCGCCGGCCTCTTCGAGCGCGATCACTTCGGCATGCTTGGCCTGTGCGTACGTGTGAAACCCGCGCCCCACGATCTGGCCGTCCTTCACCAGCACCGCGCCGACGGTGGGATTGGGGCTGGTGCGCCCCAGGCCTTGCCGCGCCAGTTCCAGCGCTTCATCCATGAGCGGGCTTCTCATACGATCAGGCAAACAGTATCACGCGGCGAATAATGACGCGATGAATTGATCCGGCTCGAATGGCAGCAGATCCGCCGCCTGCTCGCCCACGCCGACGTAGCGGATGGGCAGGTTCAGCTCGCGCGCGATGGCCACCACCACGCCGCCCTTAGCCGTGCCGTCCAGCTTGGTGAGCACCAGGCCCGTGACGCCGCTCGATTCGGTAAATTTTCGTGCCTGCTCCAGGCCGTTCTGCCCGGTGGTGGCGTCCAGCACCAGCAGCACCTCGTGCGGGGCGTCTGGAATTACCTTGGCCGCTGTGCGCCGCATTTTTTCGAGCTCCGACATGAGATTCGTTTTCGTGTGCAGCCGGCCCGCGGTGTCCACGATCACGTAATCCATTTTGCGCGATTTGGCCGCTTGGAGCGCGTCGAACACGACCGCGCTAGGATCGGCGCCCGCGGATTGCGCGATCACGTCGCTCGAAGTGCGCGCACCCCAGATCTGCAACTGCTCGATGGCCGCGGCGCGGAAGGTGTCGGCGGCGCAGAGCAGAACGCCACGGCCTTCGGATCTATAGCGGCTGGCCAGCTTCCCGATGGTGGTGGTCTTCCCCGCTCCGTTCACGCCCACCACGAACACAACCGCCGGAGGTTCGGCGACATGCGGTACCGGCCGGTCGGCGGCTTCCAGCACCTCCAGAAGATGCTGCGCGATCAGCTTCTTGATTTCGCCCGCGTCGGTAAGCTGCCTACGATCTGCCCGCTGACGGATGCTCTCGAGCACTTCGTTTACCGTGGTGACGCCGATATCGGCGGTGATGAGCGCGTATTCGAGCTCTTCGATCAGACCGGCGTCGATCTCCTTGCGCCCGCCGACTGCGTCTTCCAGGCGATCCATCAAGCCGGAACGCGTCTTCTGGATGCCGGCCTTCAACCGTTCCAGCAGATTGGGCTCTTGTTCAACCGCGCCGAATAATGTCTGAATCATGCGAGAAGCAACTTTATTGTAGCGGACGTGTCCGGCCGTTCAAGCGCCGACAGAGGTCCAGATTAGTTCCGTCGCCCGGCGATACGCGATACGGATTTACTCCTCAGTAACCCTGGGCTTTTTACAAACAATTCACAGCCCGGCAACCACTCCCGGGAGCTTGCCATTCAACAATAGGACGCTATGAGACTTTCCCTGCGAATCGCAGTGACGCTTGCCCTGAGTTCCATCGCGTTCAGCTCCGCAATCGCGGAAAACGCGCACAATCAACCCGCCGCCATTCTGGGGCAACTTCCCACTAGCCCCGAGCGGATCGTGTCCACGGTGCCCGCCAATGGCGACGGCAATCCCTACGGCGTGGCGTTCGTGCCAGAAGGTTTTCAGCCCGGCGGTGCGCTCGAGCCTGGCGATATTCTGGTTTCCAACTTCAATGACAGCGCCGGCGTGCAAGGCACCGGAACTACGATCGTCAGCGTCGCGCCGAACGGAACGGTCACCACGTTCTTTCAGGGGCGCTCTCCCTTGGGTCTTACCACGGCTCTGGGCGTTTTGCGCGCGGGCTTCGTTCTCGTCGGGAATGTTCCCACCACCAACGACGGCTCAACGGCGGAGCAAGGTTCGCTACTGGTGATCGATCGGTTTGGCCGCCAGGTAGCGAACCTGACGATTGCAACGCTGCTGGACGGGCCGTGGGACTTGGCGGTCAACGATCTGGGAAGCTTCGCACAGATCTTCGTGTCGAATGTGCTGAACGGAACCGTCACACGCTTGAACGTATTCGTTGGAAACGGCGACGACTTCCAGGTGCTCAACGCGACCCAGATCGCGCACGGCTACTCGTTTGCGCCCAACAGCGCGGCAGTGGTGGTGGGTCCCACGGGCTTGGCCTTCAACCCGTTCCTGGGAGTACTCTACGTGGCGTCCACCGACGACAATGCCATCTTCGCGATTCCGTTCGCCAGCCTTACGAACCAAAACGTCAACAAAGGTGCGCTGGTCTATCAGGACAGCACGCATCTGCACGGGCCCTTAGGGCTGGCGCTGGCGCCAAACGGACATCTGATCACCGCGAATGGCGATGCCGTGTTTGCCGGTGGCACGCAAAACGAACTGGTGGAATTTACCGTGCAAGGTCAGTTTGTCGCCCAGTATCAAGTGGACCCGGGCGCTCCCGGCGCGGCTTTTGGACTGGCCTTCTCCGCCGACTTGTTCAATCTCCGCTTCGCCACCGTGAACGACAATCAGAATCAGCTCGACATCTGGAACATCGTTCCGTAGCCGGATCTAACCCCGTGCCCGTAAGTCGGAATAGCTGGGTAATCCTGGAATTCCGCGCGCGTTCATCACGGCGCGAAGCACGGCCTGCGCCATGACATCGGCCGCCAGTGCGCCGATAGAGGCGTAATTGGCGCGCGTGGAAATCGCGCCGGTGGCGACGGCGAAGATCGTGTCGCCGTCGTTGGGCGTGTGGACCGGGTTGATGGTGCGCGCCAGGCCGTCGTGCGCCATCTGGGCCACCTTGGTGGCTTGCGCCTTATCGAGCGCGACGTTGGTGGCGACCACGCCGATGGTGGTGTTCTTTCCGGCCTCGATGCGGACACTGTAACCATCGCGAATGCGCGCCATCGAGTCCATGAAGCCCGATCCATCCGGCTTGCGCGCGCCAGCGATGATTTTGCCGGTCTTCGGGTCGACGACGTCACCGACGGCGTTCACCGCGACAAGAGCTCCCACGACGATTCCCGTATTGCCCACGCGGATGCTCGCGCTGCCAAGGCCCGACTTCATGGCCTGCTTCATGCCGAACAGTTTGCCGATGGTGGCGCCTGCGCCCGCGCCTACATTGCCTTCCGGAACGCGGCCGGAACTCGCTGCTTGGCAGGCCTTGTATCCCGATTCGGCGGTGGGGCGAATGTTCGTATCGCCGATTTCCAGATCGAACAAAATGGCTGCTGGAACAATCGGCACCACAACCTTACCGAGCACGTAACCGATGCGGCGCTCGCTGAGGTAACGCATAGCGCCCGAAGCCGCGTCCAATCCGAACGCGCTGCCGCCTGCGAGCATGATCGCAAATATCTGCTGGGCCATGCTCACCGGATTCAGCAGATCCGTTTCGCGCGTGCCGGGGGCGCCGCCGCGAACATCCACGCCCGCGGCCGCGCCTTTTTCGAACAGCAGCACGGTGCAGCCGGTGGGACGCCGCGAGTCGGTGAAGTGGCCGGCTTTGATGCCCTGAACGTCAGTAATGGTGCCGTCGGTGATGCTTCCGGGATCGCGTTCCTGGGCCACCGATAAAGCGCTTCCGGCGGCGAGCGCGGCCAAGGCGCCTGGAACATCTCGACGTGTCATTGTCTTCAGTTTATTGCTTTCGGTTTACTGCGCGGGTTAAGATTCGATTTTCGCATGCGATACGCGGCTTGGCTGATTCTATTGGCGACTCTAGCCATCGAGGCGCAAGACAAGGCGAGCCGTCCATGGAAGTTCGCCGTCTCGGGCGATTCGCGCAACTGCGGCGACATCGTGATGCCTGCCATTGCGCGCGGTGTGCACTCGATCGGCGCGAGATTTTACTGGCACCTCGGCGACTTTCGGGCGATCTACGAACGGGACGAAGACATGTCGCCGCCGCTTTCGCTCGGGCTGCACAATAAGCCGCTCGAAACGCTCACTTACTTGCAAGAAGCGTGGCCGGATTTCATCGCGCACCAGATCGTGCCCTTCGGATCGCTGCCGGTGTATCTGGTGATGGGCAATCATGAGGCCATCCCGCCGATGTCGCGCGAGGGCTGGCTGGTCCAGTTCGCCGATTGGCTGGAGACTCCCGTAATTCGCGGGCAGCGGCTGAAAGACGATCCGGCCGATCATAAATTGCATGCCTATTATCACTGGATGGAGCGCAATATCGATTTTGTTACGCTGGATAATTCCACGCCGGATCAGTTTGACCCAGATCAAACGAAATGGCTGCACCAGGTGATCGATCGCGACGAAGCCTCCGCGCAAGTGAGAACCATCGTGGTGGGCATGCACGAGGCCCTGCCCGACAGCGTCAGCCGCATGCACAGTATGAACGAATCGCCGCGCGGAACTGAAAGCGGCCGCGAAGCCTACCAAGCGCTGTGGCACGCGCAGGAAGCCGCGCACAAACGAGTGTACCTTCTGGCCAGCCACTCGCATTATTATATGGATCATATTTTCGAAACACCTGAGTGGAAGGACAAGGTGCTGCCGGGATGGATTATCGGGACGGCCGGCGCCATCCGCTATAAACTGCCTCCGGAAACCACGCCCGCGCAGCATGCGCAAACCAATGTGTACGGGTACATGATCGCGACTGTGAGTCCGGACGGCGAGGTGTCATTCCAGTTCGAGCGCCTGGGCCTGGACGATCTTCGCGCCGTGAGCGGTTCGGCCTATCCCGATGCCCTGATCCGCTGGTGCTACGAGCAGAATCACCAGTGATGCCAGCCGTGTTGCTCAAGCCACGCGGGCCGGCGGCGCCAGAAACATTTGCTCGGTCTCGCGATTCAGCAGCACCCACAGGCCGTAGATGCCAAGAATGGTGTGAAACGGGAATCCCAACAGATCGAGAGCCGACAAAATAATTCCGGCAATCCGGGCCCAGGGGCGAAATTGCAGCAAACCGATGCCGATGACCAGGGCGGGCAGCGAAAGCACCAGGATCGCGACAAACGCGACGCCACCGATGAGAGCGAGAACCGGCGCGGGGACATCTCCCGCGTTTTGGGTGTTCAAAAAGGCGGAGAGGCCGCCGAAGATGAGCAGCACCACCACCGCGCCGAGGACACCCAGCGCTCCAAACACGATGTGCAAAATCCCCAAGATCTTCACGTGCTGCGCCATGCGCCCTCCCGTCGTCTCAAGCGTGTCCCGAACGTGTTATTGCGATTCTAGTCAGTATACGAAAATCGCAGCGGGCCGGTTCGCGCTATTTGTCGAGCGATTTGTCGTTCTCTTTGTTGTCGAAGGTGACATTCGAATCCGCGCCGAAGTGGTGGTAGTCGCTGTAGCGGATGGTCAGCCGGACGCGCTGCGCTCCGCCGCGAAAATAGAGCGTGTCGTCGCCATAGGTCATCACCGGGAACCAGAAATCGCCGTCTACTTTCTGCCGGATGGTGGTAAAGTGCGGAAACAGGTTTTCGGTTTTGAGCGTCCTGATTTGCGGCACCGCCTGACCTTCGCTGCGAACCACGGAATCGTCTTTCTTCGACACCCACAGCATCCCGTCAAACAAGCGCTGGCCGTCGAGGATCTGGCGCGGCGTGATCTTCACCACCCAACAATCCACGCCGTCGACGGTCTCTTCGCCTTGAAATTTCGTTTCGTAGAGGAACGCCTGATCCTTGGTGAGCAGAAACGGTTGGATCTCGCGGATATCCCGAAAATCTTCATCGGTGAGCTGGAGGTGCGTCAAAGTGTTGGAGGGTTTCCCGATCATCTGTTCGCTACGCTCCTGGGTGGGCGAAAAGATGATGTCGCGCAGCTCGCGGTAAGCGCCCTGAACGAATCCCCTGGGATTCATTTCGTCCACCGTGACAGTCTGGCGGTAAGTGTAGTTGCCTTGCTCGGCCGCGGTTCGCGTTTCGCGCGCGGCGATGAGGCGCACCAGATTCGGCGGAGGATCTTGCGCTCTTGCGAGGGCGGGAATTGCGAGCGCGGATGTTAGGATGAAGCACATGCGCCAGTTTCTGATGACGCTGTCCGTAGTGTGGATAGCGGCTTGCATCGCAGCGTACTTCTACTCCCATCAACAGCATATCCCGGAGAAGACGGCTCTCGTGGTGGTCCCGGCATTTTTAGCCGAGATCGGTTTCTATCTGGCGCCGGGTTTTGTCGAGGTTCGCAAGCGCTTTGAAGCGCTGGGATCGCAGCCGTTGCGCGCCGCCTTGATCGCGGCAAGCGGAGTGATTCCCTACTTGATCGAGGCGCTGCGCGGCGGCGTATTTCGCTGGACCCGCTTTGAGGAACTGCTGGCCTTCGTACTCGTCGCCGCGTTCTGGTACGTCTGGATCCCGCGCGGACTTCTGGCGGATCTTCTGTTCCTGGCCTACATGGCGTACGTGTACTTGCACCGGCTGTTCGATCACATCTACGGCCCATTGACCACGCACGTCTCGCTCGGGATCCTGGGGCAGCTCATGTGGATTCACGTAGGATTGATGGCCGTGCTTGCGCTGCGGTCGCTGGACGACGCGCATTTCGGTTTCCTGCCGACGGCGCAAGACTGGCGCATCGGTGCACGGCACTTCGCTTTTTTCCTGCCGGTTGGGGCAGCGCTGGCCTACGTGTTGCAACTGGGCGGGCTGCATACGCCGCCGCGCTCCTGGTGGATCTTCGGGCTCATGCTAATTCTGACGTTTTGGGGAATCCTGTGGGTGGTGTCGCTGGCCGAGGAGTTTTTCTTTCGTGCCTTCCTGCAACGCACGCTCGCGCGCTCGACGCACAGCGAACTGGCGGGGCTGGTCGTCGCTTCAGTGCTGTTCGGGCTCGCGCATCTTCCCTTTCGCAAATTCCCGAACTGGCGCATGGCGATCGTAACCGCGGTGCTCGGCTTTTTCTGCGGGTTGTCGCTGCTGCGCGCGCGCAGCGTCAAAGCCAGCATGGTGACGCACGCGCTGGTGGCCACTACCTGGAGGATGTTCTTTTCGGGCTAGCCGCGCGCGACTGTCTAGGCAACGACTGCCGGCTCTTGAAAAAATCCTTCCAGGGATCGGGACCTGCGAGAACTTCCTGGTAATTTCCGAGATTGAAATCGGACGGATCGAGCTTCTCTCTGACTTGGGACCAATCGAGCGGCATCGAAAATGAAGCTTTGTCGCGGCGGCGCACGGAATAGGGCGCCACCACGGTCGCTCCGAAGGAATTGCGAAACGCGTCGAGATAGACGCGCTGGCCGCGAGCCTCGATACGCGCTTCCACCGTGAAGTCGCGGGGATTTTCGGCGGCCAGCCGATGGCAAATTTCCTCGGCGAACGGCAGAACATCGTCATAGGTAGGGCCGAGGCGCAGCGGCACGAATACGTGCAGGCCGCGGCTGCCGGAGGTCTTGGGAAACGAAGTCAAGCCGAGCGAGTCGAGTTGATCTTTGATTGCGAGACCGGCTCGAGCGGCGTCGGCGAATTTGCCCGAAGTGGGATCGAGATCGAACACCATCCAATCGGGTTGCTCGGGATGGCTCGCGCGGCTGGCCCAGACGTGCACCGGAATGCAGCCCAGGTTCACTAACGCGAGCTGCGTTTCTTTCGATCCACCGACTACGTAATTCACGTCGCGATTGCTGTGGTGGATGCGATGCGTCGGAGTGCCTTCCGGCAATCCTTTGGGCGCGGCCTTTTGATAAAAGCAACTGCCGCGCATTCCGTCCGGGCAGCGCTCGAGCGAAAGCAGCCGGTCTTCCACATAGGGGCGGAGTTTCCCGAACACGGCATCGTAATAGCGTGCCAGATCGAGCTTGGTGTAGCCTTGCTCGGGCCAGAACACTTTATCGGGATGCGTGATCAGATCGCCGATGTTCATTGGGCCTCCGGGATGGTAACTTCTTCGGGGCGCTTGTCGTCGCGCAGGCCGAGGAAAACGGGCTGGCGCAGCTTGCGGTCGTCGGTCCATTCCCCGTAAGCGATTTGCGCCACCAGTCGCGGCGCAAGCCAGGTAACATCGCGCTCGCGCGGTGGATCGGCCAAGGGAGGTTTGGCGCGAATCAGCGGTTGGAATTTGCGATACAGCGCGGCGAGCGTTTCCTTGGAAAATCCGGTGCCGACTTTGCCGACGTATTGCAAGCCCCGGCCGTTATTTGCCGCGAGCAAAAGCGCTCCGAAATGTTCGCGCGCGCCCGCCGGCGCCGTGTAGCCCACAATGAGGAACTCGTCCTCCTGCTTCACTTTAAACTTGAGCCAGCTTGCGGAGCGGCCTTCGACATAAAGCGAGGACTCATCTTTGGCGATCACGCCCTCGAAGCCCCTGCGCGTCGCGATGCGGTACGCTTCGAGGCCGTCGGGGGCAAGGCGCGCGGAGACGAATAACATTGGCTGCTTGCCGGAAGGCTTACCCAGGACGTTTTCGAGCGCGGCGCGGCGTGAGGAAAGCGGCTCGCGGCGCAGATCGCGGCCGTCGAGATACAGGCAGTCAAACACGGCATAGTGCGGTTTCTCGGCGAGATTCTGGAGCAGTTGAAAACGCGAAACACCGGCGCGATCGAAAGCCACCACTTCCCCATCGAGCAGCAATGTTCCATGCCGAAGACCGGCGATCGCGCGGGCGACCGCATCGAAATGCTCCGTGCGATCCTTGGCGTTGCGCGAGAGCAGCGTGATCTTTTCGCCTTCCTTGTAGGCGAGGATGCGGAATCCGTCGTATTTTTCTTCGTACACCCAGCCAGCGCGATGAAACGGCTCTCTGACCAGGGTCGCGAGCATGGGTTGCACCCGAAAGGGGATCTTCAAATCGATTACCTCACGCGGGATCGCCCATCGCGGCCTCTTGCACGTCGCCGCCCGAGTCGCGCGCGATCCCCGCGAGCAGGCGATTGGTGAGCACGGAGCGCGGTTTCTCGGCGAGGATATCTTCGGATGACGCGTACCGGTCGCGATGCTTGATCAGCAGCCACTGCGGTTTAGCGGAACCGCCGTAGCCGAGTTTGGTTCGGACCAGCACAAACGATCCGCGCAGTTTTTTTCCGGCGAGCGCGAATTTCAGATCGCCTTTTTCGAGCGCGGCGTCGACGTCTTCTACCTCCGGCGTCCACGTGCCGCGATCCCACAGCATCACCGTTCCGCCGCCATATTCGCCTTCCGGAATCACGCCTTCGAAGCCGCCGTATTCTAGCGGATGATCTTCCACACGCGTGGCCAGCCGCTTGACGGAAGGGTCGAGCGATGGGCCTTTGGGAATCGCCCAGGAAAGCAGAACGCCGCGCCACTCCAGGCGGAAATCGTAATGCAGGTGGGAGGCGCGATGCTTCTGGATCACGTAGGCCAGATTCGATGCGCGGGCGCCTGCTCGTGCCAATGGATGCCGCGCTCCCGCGGGCTCGGTGGTGGCTGAGAAATCACGCTTCGCTCGATATTCCCGGAGCGGCTCAGGATTTGTAGTCTTTTTCTTTACCGGTTTGGTCTTCATGAGCGTGGCTTTCCACGTAGTCCAGGATGTCGTAATGCGCAGTGGCTCGATCGGGGAAGAAGCTGTTGACCGCGTCGACCTCCGATGGATAATTGCCGATAGCCGAGTCCAGGTGCGCGGCCTCATAGATTTCGGTGTGTGCTGGATTGAGGCCGAACAGCACCAAGCGTCCATCAGCGGCCTTATATTTTCCCGCCAGGATCAACAGCGTTTTCACTCCCGCGTCATCGATGTTGGAAACTTTCGCAAGATCGAGAGCTACTTGCCGCGTGCCTTGCGCGAGCAGGGTTTCGGCGAACTCGCGCAGCGCTTCATCGGCGCCGCCCATGTGCAGCTTGCCGTGTAACTCCAGAACGATGATGCCCTGGTTTTCGCGTTGGTGAATGTCGAGGCCGTTAAGGTGAAACATATCGCCTACAATCCATATGACTCCAACAGCCGCAGCCAGATTTCACTGGTAGTGGGAAAGGGTGGAACGGCATGCCACAACCGCTCCAGCGGGACCTCGCCGACTACGGCAATTGTAAACGCCTGGAGCAAGTCGCCCGCGTCCTGACCCACCAGCGTCGCCCCGGCGATGACGCGGCGGTCTTCATCGACGACGATTTTCGCACGCCCACGATAGCCGTCGGCGACAAGCTGGGCGCCGGAGATGTGGCTTATGTCGTATTCGACCGCGCGAACGCGCAAGCCGGCCTCCCGGGCTCGCGCTTCGGTGAAACCAACGGCGGCTGCTTCGGGATCCGTGAACACCACTTGCGGGACGGCGGCATGATCGGCTGTGGCGGCGAATTTGGTCCAAGGTTGGACCGGTTCGTGTAACCGGCCGTTGGCCCGCGCGACGATGGCGTCGCCGCAGGCTCGTGCCTGGTACTTGCCCATGTGAGTGAGCAGCGCGCGATGGTTCACGTCGCCAGCGGCGTAGAGCCAGCCGGCGGGCACGTTCTTCGCCCGGCAGGTGTCGTCGACGTCCAGCCATGTGCCAGGCTCCAGCGAAACGGTCTCGAGGCCAACGTCCCTAGTGCTCGGAATGCGCCCCGCCGCCACGAGAATTTCATCGGCTTCGACGCTTTGATCTTTGAAGCCCTGATCGTTGAACCAGATTTGGACGGGAGCTCCGGGCGAGCGGCGCTGGATGCGGGTCACGTTCGCCGAAGTATGAATGCACATGCCGAGATCGCGGAACTGAGCGGCGATGGTTTCGCCCACAAAAGGCTCGAAGCGTTGGAGCAAGTGAGCGGCGCGATCGAGAATCGTCACCTGCTTCGTGCCGAGCGAATGAAAAGCCTGAGCGAGCTCGCAGCCCACGGGTCCGCCGCCGAGGACCGCCAGGCGCCCAGGAACGCGATCGGCACGCGTGGCCTCGCGATTGGTCCAGGGCGACGCGTCGGTGAGGCCGGGTATGGGCGGGAGCAGCGGATCGCTGCCAGTGCAGATGGCGACGGCGTGGCGAGCGGTGAGTCGCGTGCCGTCCACGTCTACCACGCGTTCGCCGGCCAGGCGTCCGCGGCCGCGGAATAACGCGACTTTGGCGTTCGCGAGCCACTCCACCTGGCTTTGGTCGTTCCAGGAATTGACGAAGCGCGTGCGCCGCGCGAATACCGCAGCGGAATCTACCGGGCCGGAGATCGCTTGTTTCGCGCCATCCACTCGCCGCGCCGCTTCGAGCGCCGCCGAACTGCGCAGTAGAGCCTTGCTCGGGATACACGCGAAGTAGGAACATTCCCCGCCCACCAGGTTCGATTCGACGATGGCCGCGGTGAGGCCGCCCTTCACCGCGCGATCGGCCACATTTTCGCCCGTGGGTCCCGCACCGATCACGATGACATCGAAACTCGTCTCCGCCATGCGGGCCTCCGTATTTATTGTGATGCAGCCGTCAGGTAACATGAGACACGGTGATTGCATCGAAATGGTGGGTGATGCTGGTGGCCGCACCTCTGGGCGCCCAGTGGTTCCACTATCCGACGCCGGGGATTCCTCGTCTGGCCGGCGGCGAGCCCAATCTGGCGGCTCCCGCGCCGCGGGCCACGGACGGAAAGCCCGATCTATCGGGTGTTTGGCTGGACACAAACGCGCTGCCCTGTCCCGAGAACCTGCGCGACGGCAATAGCTGCGTGGAGGCGATCCCGCTTTCGCGTGAGGCCGTGGATATCGCGGCCGGCCTTCCCGGCGGACTGCCCTATCAACCCTGGGCGGCCGCGCTGGTGAAGAAACGCGTGGCGGATTTATCCAAAGACGATCCGCACGCGCGCTGCCTGCCGCCGAATTTCCCGCGCGCGTTCGCGTTCCCGCATCACCAGAAATTCATCCAGATTCCGGGGCTATTGGTGATTCTGGACGAATTCAACGCCAGCTACCGGCAGATTTTCACCGACGGGCGGCCCTTTCCAGAGGACCCCCAGCCAGCCTGGAGCGGCTATTCATCGGGGAAATGGGAGGGCGACACGCTGGTGGTGGAGAGCACCGGGTTTCGCGACGATTTGTGGCTGGACCTAAAGGGCGATCCGCTCACCAGCGCCGCCAAAGTGACGGAACGTTTCAAGCGTGTGAATTTCGGGACGCTGGAAATCGAAGTAACGGTGAACGATGCCAAGGCCTACACCAAGCCTTGGACGGTAACGCTGCGCGAGACCCTTCAGGCGGACACGGAGTTAGCGGACGAAATCTGCATGGAGAACGAGAAATCGTCGCAGCACATGATCGGGAAATAGCGCGAGCGAATTCGCGTCTAGGTTCTAGTGACCCAGCGCGGCGCCATCGCGACGGCGGCCATTGGCGTTTTGCTCGCGGGTGCGGTGTGCGCCCACGGCGCCAACCAGCCGCCCGAGCAGCCCACGGCGGGTGAATACGTCAAACATGCGTTCAGCCCGTTAGCCGCGGTGAAGGCGGCAGCGGGCGCGGCCGTTACGCAGGCTACGAACACACCCTATGAGTGGGGCCAGGGCGCGGCGGGATTCGGCAAGCGCTTCGCGTCGGCGTTCGGAAAGCACCTGACGGAGAAAGCGATTCAATATCCAGTGGCGCGGCTGACACACGAAGCGCTGGGCTACCAGCGTTCGGACCAGACGGAGTTCAAGCTGCGGCTGCGGCACGCGCTGATCGCGACTGTGTATACAACCAAGACCACAACCGGGAAGAACACTATATCGACAAGCGAAATCAGCGGCGCGTTCGGCAGCGGCCTGATCTCACGGCTGTGGCAGCCGGCCAGCGTACGGACCGTGGGATACGGTTTCCTATCGGGCGGCATCACGCTGGGAGTGGACGCGGGCTCGAACGTTCTGCGCGAATTCTGGCCGGACATTCGCCGCAAGCTGCATCGTGAGGATTCGTCCGGGAACGCGGACCCCAACCAAATTCAACGGCCGGAGCCTCCGGTCCAACCATCGCCCAATCCGTAGGGAATGGTGACGAACGGCATGGCTTCTACTTCGTGGATCTTGCCGCCGCGGATGCCGAAGCTCTCGACAATCATCGCGTTCATCAGCATTCCGGGAGGCGCGTCCGGCGCGCCGCGGCGCGTTCCATCGTGGACGAACAGCACGAACATCGTGACCACGCCCTTTTGCTGATCGATGATCGTCGCATGGCGCGGGCGGATGTGCTTCATGTAAGCGAAAATCTTGCTATCGATCTGCTGCTCACAGGTGAGCATGCTGAAGCGGAGCTGTTCCTTCCCTTGCGCTGTGTTTGGGTCGGGCAGCACCGGCGAGGGCATCATGCGGCCGCCGGGCGGAGGATTGTTGACGGTCTGGTAGCCGTTCTCGTGACGCACGCAATCGGGAGCGAATGCGGCGATTTTGCCGTCGTCGCCTTCGAGCGAATCGAAGTAGGAATTGGCGGCGTACGCGAGCACGTCGCGCGATTCGCGCTCGGCGGGCGGGAGATCGGTGACCAAGCCGGGGCGCGGCGTGGTGAGCAGCGGGACGGCGGCGTCGTTGATATTGCGGTCATAGAGTTGCTCGATTTCCGAAATCTCTCCGCGATTCACCTTCAGCCGCACCGCCACGAGCGCATTGCGGCCGCCGATCATCAACCGCGCCTGCATCGCCACCTGCCCCGTGACCGGATCGGCGACATAGATACGAAACGGCGTCGGCTCTACCTTCGAGCGCCAGAGCATACCTTCGCCGACGTCCATGCGGCCGGTGTTCTCGGTCATGCGGACGTCGATCGAGAGCGGCGGCACGGCCTTGGAATCGTGCTTGTAGATGGCGTTCATATAGCCGTCCAGAAAGCCGACCAGGCATGCGCGGTCGCAGTCCTTGACGCGCGCGGCGCTCCATTCGGGCTCGGAAGCA
>JASIGB010000285.1:0-3073 GCA_030045355.1 Bryobacteraceae bacterium | reverse complement strand
AATGCCAGTGCATACGCCAGCTCATTCCAAGTCTGCGCGTCGTCCGGATCCACATGCGCGGACGCTCGATACTCCACCGCGGCTCTTGGGAACTCCCGCCGCCCATATCGCAACTCCCCCAGCTCGCGCAGGACATCCGCGTTGGCCGGTGTCGTCTCGGCCAGGGACTCCAAAGCTTGGATTCGATCGGCCGTGTTGCCGCTCACCCTCGCGGCCGCATAATCCAAATTCGCTCGATCGATCTCATCCAGCCGCGCACGCCTTCCAGACCCAGCGGCCCGTTCCGCCCCCTCGCGATCGCCTCGCTCTGCCAGCAGCTTTACTTCATCGATGTATCCGGCCGCGAAACCGGCATCGGCCGCCGTCGCCGACTCCAGATCCTGTTGCGCGGATTGTGCGTCTCTGGCCTCCAGCGCCTGGCCGTAAAATCGAAACGCACTTTCGCTGTTGGTTCCGAACTTCCGCGCCCCGCCGCTGAGCCGTCGCGCCAGCTCATTCGCCAATGGCAGCATGCCCGCCGCTGCCGGCCCCTCTAACTCAATGCTCTCCACGTCCTTGTTTCGCGCCACATCCTCCAGCGTCGCGTGAATCTCCACTCGCCCGTTGCGTTCGAAGAAATAGCCCTCCAGCGTCCGCGACGCCCGCATCGCCTCTGCCTCCGGCGCCGCATCCACTTGCCTCGCGAAAATGTTCTTGGCCCCGGCCAAATCGTAAGCCACCGCCGCCGCTGCCGCGCGGCTTCCCCAATTCAACTGCGCGTCCGAACTCAGATTTTCCACCGGCAGGATCGCCAGACGCTCCACGCCTTGCGCCTGCTTCCGCCCGCACCCGTCCCATGAGAGAAGTGCGAGCCAAGGAAGTGTTGCGAGAACCAGCCGCCGCGTTCCCCTACAGAACACGCGGCTCGCTCGCCATCAGTTCTTTGAATTCCGGCAGATCCTTCAGCGCCGCAAACGCAGGATCTTCCTCGAATTTCTTCTTTTCCTTGAAGCCTTCTTCGAGCGCCTTCCGGATATATTGCAGCGCTAAGTCGTTCCGCCCTGCTTTTGCGTATGTTTGCGCTAGGTAGAAGTGGAATTTACCCCGTTCCCCTACGCTGCGTTCCTGTAGCAGCACCCCCTGCGTGCTGCGATGTTCGAACACCTCCGGATCCAGCATCAACGCGGTCTGCAGGGCTTCTTGCGCGCGCGGCATGTCGTTACGTGAGAAATACGCCATCCCCAGGTTGCTCCACACCGAGGCCGATTGTGGGTTCATCCGCAAGGCCCTCTTATATTGATGCACTGCCCGCCGGTAACTCTTTCTGGCGTAATAGATCGTCCCCAGGTTATTCACAGCCTCGGCGTATTTCGGATCCGCTTTCAGCGCCAACTTGTAATACTTTTCCGCCAGGCCCAATTCAAGCAACTGGTGATACGCGATGCCGGTCTTATTCAGCATCACCGCCGACCCCTTGGAGTTCTCCCGGTACATATCTGCGGCTTCCCGGAAGCGCTTCTCCGCCATGAAAATGTCCCCGCGCATTTCCGGCGTCAAAACGACCGGCGACTTCTCGGGAACCGGAGCCGGTTTTGTCAATCCGCTGTCGGATGCGTTCAGGAAACCGCTGGAAGCAGCGCCCGGCGGCGCTACCTGCGCCGAGGCAGTCGGAAGAACTTGCGTCGCCGCTAAGCCAATAGCCAATAGCCAATAGCTCGAAGCCACATTCACCTCCCATGTTCCTGCAATGCGGAAGGCTCTGACGATCCCGTACAGGAGCTGTAGCTCCTACATTATCACTTTTGAACTCGGGTTTTGAGACGGAGAATTACTTGAATATACCTTTGAGACGCTCGAAAAATCCCTTATGCTTGCGCGGTTGGGCTGGCTCTGCGGTCGTATCCTGTGCCGCGGCAGGCTGCTGCGGACTCTGCGCCGCGGCCCGCTGCTGCAACCCCCCGTAAGCGCTCGCCGGTGACGGCTGCACCGCCACTGGCGCCGCCTGGCCTGGCTGACCCGTCTGCCAGCCCGCCACTCGAGTCCCGCCGCCGCCGCCGTGCAGTTGGCACAACTCCACCGGCTGCGTCCCGTCGATAAAATATTCCGTTCGAACCTTCGGGCACTGGGCCGTCGCGAGTTGGCCCGTCGTCGGATCCACTTGCACTCCCACCACTCCCGCCGGCGGCTCAAAGTCGGTCACGTTCCGGTACTCCCGATGCTCATGCGCCCGCTTCATGAACTCCGTCCACACCGGCAGCGCCGACTTCGCGCCCTCCAGGTCCAGCTCCCGGTTGTCGTCGAACCCCACCCACACCACGCAAATCAGCTTCGACGTGAACCCCGCAAACCACCCATCGTGCGAGGTTCCGGTCTTTCCCGCCACCGGGAAATTGATGCCCCGGCCCCACACGCTGGCGCCCGTCCCGCTGCGAACCACCTCTTCTAAAAGCTCATCCATCAGAAACGCCACCCGCGGATCCAGCACATCGCGATGCTCCGGCCTGTTGTCGTATAGGACCGATCCATGATCGGTCGCAATGTTGGAAACGAAGTACGGCTTCGAATAGACCCCATGATTGTCGAAGATCGTGTACGCCCCCGCGATCTCCAGCGGCGTCACTTCATACGCTCCCAGCGCCACTGCGGGCGTCGGATGAATTTCTAGGTTCATTCCCGCCTGCCGCGCCAGTTCCACGATCTTGTCGTAGCCGGTTTCCTCCGCCACCTTCACCGTCGCCACGTTCAACGAATGCGCGATCGCATCCTGAAGATCGATATTCCCATAGAACTTGTGCTCGAAATTGCTGGGCTCGTAAGGTTTCCCGTCGTAATAAAACGTCGTCGGCTCGTCGTCGATCATCGTCGCCGGCGTGATCACCTGCCCGCCCTCGCCCAGCCCCGTGTTCAGCGCCGCCGCGTAGACGAACGGCTTGAACGAGGACCCCGGCTGCCGCTTCGCCAAAATCCGGTTCAGTTGGCTCGTGCCGTAGTTCCTTCCCCCGATTAACGCCTTCACCTCGCCCGTCTGCGGGTCGATCGCGATCAGGGCGCACTGTGGATCCGGATAGTTCGCGTCTTTCTTCTTCCGCAGCCG
>JASIGB010000284.1:0-2573 GCA_030045355.1 Bryobacteraceae bacterium | reverse complement strand
TTTGCCGTCGTCTCTACGGATACCGGCCACAAGGGCGCCACGTTCGACCGAAGCTACGATGCAGATCAACAGGCGAGCCTCGATTTTGCTCAGGTTGCGGTCAGCCGCGTCGCCGAAGTCGCCAAACAGATTATCGCGCACTATTACGGCGAGCCGGCGCAACATTCCTATTTCGCGGGTTGCTCAACGGGCGGACGCGAAGCCATGCTGATGACGCAGCGCTATCCCGCCGAGTTCGACGGCGTTATCTCTGGAGATCCCGCTATGCGCACGGGCTTTTCACGAATCGGAAACCTTTGGTCCGCTGCCGCCTTCAATGAAATCGCGCCCAAGGACGACTCCGGAAGGGCACAGCCGAACAAGGTGTTTTCCGAAACCGACATCAAGCTGATCGTCAAGGGAGTACTGGACGCTTGCGATGCGAACGACGGGTTGAAGGACGAAATGGTGTTCAATACGCGCGCGTGCAAGTTCGATCCGGATGTTTTGACCTGCAAAGCGGACAAGAACGATTCCTGCTTGACGCCGCAGCAGACGGCGGCGATCAAAAAAGCTTTCGCCGGACCGCACGATTCCAGAGGCGACCTCGTTTATCCCATGAACGCGTATGATGCAGGCATTGCCAATCTGCTGCCGAGCCCCAAGCCGCCCGCGAATCGGCCCGCGGCCGGCGCTCCGGCGCCACCGGTAAGCATCGATGTCGACGAACGCCTGTTTTCGCTGTTGGGAGATCCGCTGGAGGCCCTAACTGATACCACCTGGACCAACCTCAACACGTTCTCGGCGCATGGAGGCAAGCTGCTGTTTTATCACGGGATGAGTGACCAGGCATTCTCCGCGATGGACACCCTCGATTACTACCAACGCATGGCCAAGGCCAACGGCGGAATGGACAAAGTTGAGAATTGGAGCCGCATGTTTCTTGTGCCGGGCATGTATCATTGCCGGGGTGGAGAATTCGCACTCGACAATTTCGACTTGCTAACGGCCCTAGTGAATTGGGTGGAGAAGGGCGAGGCTCCCGATTCGGTGGTGGCAACAGGCAAAGCCTTCCCGGGCCGCAGCCGCCCCTTATGCGCGTATCCGAAGTACGCATACTATAAGGGCCAAGGCAATCCAGACGATGCAGGCAACTTCGAGTGCCGGGAATGACGGAGGAATGATAGAGGAATGACAGACGCGAGGCAGGGCAGTGCAGACCGTCCTTTGACAATCGGGCTGCTGCACCCAGGTGAAATGGGAAGCGCCGTTGGGGCGGCTGCGAAGGCTGGGCGTAGTCGAGTTGTTTGGGCGTCCGAAGGCAGGAGTCCCGCGACCCGCGAGCGCGCCGTTGCATTTGGCCTTGAGGACGTTGGTACGCTCGACCGTTTAATTGCCGGCAGCGATTTCATTCTTTCCATCTGCCCGCCGCATGCCGCCGTCGATCTTGCCCGCACCGTGGCAGCGCGCCGTTTCGGCGGGATCTATGTCGATGCCAATGCGATCTCGCCGGCTACGGCGCACGGGATTGCTCGCTTGATCGAAAGTGCGGGCGGCAAGTTCGTGGATGCCGGCATTATCGGACCGGCCCCGGCCAGGCACGGCACCACGCGCTTGTACCTGGCGGGTCCGAGCGCATCGGGCGTCGCCGCCATTTTCGACGGCAGTCCGCTGGAAGCGATCGCGATGGAGGCTGACGCCGGTGCTGCTTCGGCGCTCAAAATGGCCCACGCGGCTTGGACGAAAGGCAGCGCCGCGCTTCTGATCGCCGTGCGCGCTCTCGCCGTGGCGCAAGGTGTCGAGGCGGACCTGATGGGAGAATGGCGGCGGTCGATGCCGGATCTGGCGTCCCGATCGGAGCTAACTGTGCCCGGCAACGCTCGGAAGGCGTGGCGCTTCGTAGGGGAAATGCAGGAGATCGCCGCCACGTTTCGGGATGCTGGCTTGCCTGACGAGTTTCTACTCGCGTCGGAAAAGATCTACGAGAAGCTTAGAAGGTACAAGGATGCTCCGGCCGTTCCCTCCTCTGCCGATATCTCGAGCGCCATTCTAGAGGCGAGAACCTTTCAGAGTGTGGAGGACGGTCTCACGAATGCTCGATAGCTCGAAGAACCAAATTCTGACTCAAGTCGGGCCAGGCACTCCGATGGGCGGTCTGCTGCGCCGATATTGGATGCCCATCGCCGCGGTAAGCGAGTTCGAAGACACGACAGTCAAACCGGTCCGTCTGTTAGGGGAGGACCTGACTCTCTACAAGGATTTGAGCGGCAACTTCGGACTAGTGCACCGCCACTGTCCGCATCGGTGCGCCGACATGTCGTACGGTTTCGTAGAGCAATGCGGCTTGCGCTGCAATTATCATGGCTGGCTCTTCGACCAGCAAGGCCGGTGCGCGGAGCAGCCCTTTGAAGACGTTGCAGCGCCGCAAGCCCGCTTCAAGGACAAGGTTCGGATCAAAGCCTATCCGGTAGAGACCCGGGCCGGTTTGATTTGGGCTTACCTAGGGCCTGAGCCCGCTCCGCTGGTTCCAAACTGGGAACCCTTCACCTGGAAGAACGGTTTCGTGCAGGTTGTTTTCGCCGAGATTCCCTGCA
>JASIGB010000283.1:0-3041 GCA_030045355.1 Bryobacteraceae bacterium | reverse complement strand
TGAGCTGTCCCAATTGGTGCGGCGCAATATCCAAAAAGGCATCGCGCTCGATGCGCTGGTGGTCCAGTTGCGCAGTTTGAATTGAAAGGGATTTCGCTGTGTGACCCCGCGCTCGCGCGCACGTCTGCTCCCTCTGGGCGTGCTTCCTTGCGGAGACCCTGGCAGTGTGGTTCAATAATTTTAGTTGAGCGTCTAATAATCCTCCGCATGGCCCCGGCCTGCTCTCCGCGCGTTTCGGGCCTGAATGGATCATCTCGAATCATGGAGCGTGCCGTGGAGTCTGGGAATCGTAAGTTAATTCGTCCGTCTTTAAACGAAGTGAAAGACCACATGAACCGCCGTCCCAACAATCACCAGAAAAAAGCCGCCCCGCCGGATCAAACCAACGCCGAGAATTTTTACTACATGAAACAGATGCAGGCCAAGACGCCCATGGTTTTCGTGATGAAAGATGGCGAAACCCTGGAGGGCGTGATTGAGTGGTACGACAAGACCTGCCTGAAAGTGAATCGCGACGGGCACCCCAACCTGCTGATCTTCAAACCCAACATCAAGTACATGTACAAGGCCGGCAGCGAATAGGCCCGCCGCTCGCGCGCTGCATTACTCGATCTTCCGCAGGGCTTTGTCGCGCATCCCCAGCCGCCGCGTGCGCCGGGCTTCCGCTTCTTGAAAGCGGCGCTTCTCATCGTCGGTCTCGGGAATGACGGGCGGAACAGGAGCGCGCTTGCCCTGAGGATCCACCGCGACGAACGTCAGATACGCGGATGAGGTGTGCTTCCGCGCGCCGGTGACCAGATTTTCCACTTCCACGCGCACTCCCACTTCCATCGAAGTTCGAAACACGCGATTGACGCTGGACCGCAGAATGATCAACTGGCCGATGTGGACCGGATGCAGAAACGTCATCTGATCCACCGACGCCGTCACCACGGGGCAGCGCGCGTGACGGACGGCCGCGAGCGCACCGGCCAGATCCACCAGGTGCATCACTTTGCCGCCCAGAAGATTGCCGAACGTGTTGGCGTCGGTGGGCAGCGCGAATTCGGAATACTCGGAAACGGACTCGCGCACGAAACGTCCGTCCAGTTCCGGACTCATGCGGCGTCCCGTCTCCGGATGTAGCTTTCCAGGAAAACCTCAGCCTGGCGGCGAAGAATTGGGTCGGCCATCGCCGGTGAAATGCCGAGTGACGTTGTGCACTCTGCTGTACCGTGCCTCGCGGGCCAGCAGTCTCGCTCGAACACGTATTGGATCTGGATCAACGCGCCATCATCCTGGGCAACGTGAAACCGAATGGCGTCGTTCGCGGCCGAATCCCGCGGGAACTGCTCGCAGACCTCGCGGCCGTAGCCGAGGTTGCACACTTCGCGCATGCGCGCTTCTTCCGGCTGTTGGTTCCCGCTTCCCGGCGCGCGGCATTCGCCCGCGAACGCGTCGCCCAGCGGCATCCGCGGCGGCACACTCCACGGGCTGGATTCGAATCGCGCCACGGGGTAAAAGTACGGGCACGCCATCGCCCGGTATAGTAGCACGTAGGTATGCCCGATCGAACGGAAGTTCTCAAGCAGATGCTCGCGCAGGACCCCGCCAACGCTTTCGCGCGCTATGGCCTGGCGATGGAGCTGGTGAAGAGCGGCGAACTGGTTGGCGCGGTGGCCGAGTTCCGCTCGCTCCTGGCGCACAATCCCGATTACGCGGCCGCATATTTTCACGGCGGGCAAGCGCTGGAGAAACTCGGCGAGATCGAAGAAGCGCGTGATTTCTACGAAAAAGGCATCGAGGTCACGCGCCGCACCGGCGACGGCCATACCCGCAGCGAGCTGCAGGCCGCGCTCGACATGCTGCCGTTGTAACCGTTGCGTACCGCCTCAGCCTGGGAGGTGCTCGTCTCCCGGCTTCTTCCTCAGAAGTAACGCCCCGAAGGCGATCAGAATCAGGCCGCCCGAAAGGAACTGGGTCGCGCTGGCCGAATCATGTAGGAAAAACTCGATGATTCCCGCGCATGAGCTAAGACCGCCGATCAGGAGGCACAACCGTGCGCTCCCCTTCTTCGATCGCATCTTCGCTTGCCTAAATCCGAACCACGCTGCGCCGTTCACTAGGACGGCCGATACTGCGCCCACCAGGACGACGTCAAGAGCGGTAATTCCTGGCTGAGTGTAGACCCCAAAGAGCAATAGGACAAGGGTGACGTTCGCCAGCGCCAATAGCCATCTTTTTCTTGCAGAGCTTTTCTCTGCTGAATCCACCGAAAATGGATCGCTGGACATGTTTCCGTGAGTCTACACCAGATACGGCCAACGCCCGCGCAATGCCTTACCGGAAATTAATCCGCTGCCCCGACACCGATCGCCGGTCGCGTGCGTCCAGGGGAACGACTGGAGCGCCCATGCTGAACCGCCCCGTTCTCTTCATCGCGATCATATCCGCGACCGCAAGCGCTCCCGCCTGGGCGCAATACCCGAATTACCCGCCTGCCCCTCAGTACCCGGCGCAACCCTCTTATCCGGCGGCTCCGTCTTCTTCATACCCATACCAGGCGCCTGCGTCGTCTTATCCTTATCAAGCGCAGCCGCCTTCTTATCCCTATCCAACGCAACCGCCGCAACAGCAGCCCGAGGCCCCGCGCCTCGCGCCACAGGACCTCAGTAACCTGGTTGCGCCCATCGCCCTCTATCCCGATTTGCTGTTGAGCGAAGTTTTGGCCGCCAGCACGTATCCGCTGGAGCTGGTCCAGGCCGAACAATGGATGCAGGCCAATCCCGGGTTACGCGGCCCCGCGCTGGTCGACGCCGCCAAGCAGCAGAACTGGGACCCGAGCGTGCAGGCGCTGGTCGCGTTTCCGGACGTGCTCAGCCGGCTGACGAGTGACATTCAATGGACCACCGCGCTCGGCAACGCCTTCCTCGCCCAGCAGGCCGACGTCATGGACGCGATTCAGCAGCTCCGCGCCGAAGCCCGCGCGAATGGACGGCTCACCGACACACCGCAGCAGCGCGTTGTGATGGATCAGCAGAACGGCCAGAGCGCGATTGAAA
>JASIGB010000282.1:0-3544 GCA_030045355.1 Bryobacteraceae bacterium | reverse complement strand
TCTCCCTTCGCCTACCTACGCGCTGGCACTGGACTATGGCCAGTTGTTCGGGGGCGGGACTGGTTCGATCAAACTTTCGAATGGATTCGTCTTCAATGCCCCTAGTCCACCGACCGTCGGGAACACCGCGTTCATCGGCTTTGTCTCCACTGACGCGATCACCAGCGTTTCTTATACCGTCACTGGCGATTACTGGGTTCTTCTCGATCTCAGGCTCAGTTCTCCGGCGCCGCTGAGCTTGTCGTTGAGCAACCCCATCGTTGCCGTGGGACAAGGCGCAACGCTCACATGGTCGTCACAAAACGTAAGTTCCTGTACCGCGTCGGGCGCCTGGAACGGATCGCAAGCCTCCAGCGGTACCGAAACCGTCACCGCTTCGTCGCCGGGCTATTACATCTACACTTTGAGCTGTACCGGCTCTACGGGCGTGAACACTCAGTCTGTCGAGCTGACCGTCTATGGCCCGACTCCCAGCATCGCCGAGCCCCCAAATGAACTGGGCTACCAAGCTTCGTTCTACATCGCGCCGCCCAATCAAATCGTCGGGCTCCAGACCACACTGACCGTCCCGCCTTACCCTCCCGTTCCGAATAACACCGACGCATCGCTCTTCTTATGGCCAGGCCTTGACCCGGCAACCAATAGCAGCAATTTCCTACCTATTAATAACGGCGTTCTGCAGCCGGTGCTGTCCTGGGGACCATCGTGTGCTCCAACCTCGCAGCCAGCGCCGTTTACATCCTGGTGGATCTCGGGTCAATATGTGAACACCTTCGGCAGCGATCCGGGTTTCACGGGGTGCTTCTCCGGTAGTTCAATGCTTGTAAGCCCCGGCGACCAGCTTCTCGTCAATATCTCGCTGGATTCGACTACCGAAGTCTGGACCGAGACCGTTACCGACTCCGCTTCGCATCAGAGTGTCAGCTTCACCATGAACCTCCAGGGCCAAGGCCAAAACTGGGCTTATTTTGCGATGGAAGCATGGTACGGGGAGAAGATCTCGACGCCCGTTACCTTTTTGAACACCACACTTACATTCCAGTCCGCCGATACTGCCGGTTGGTGCTCCAACTCGCAAGGCGCCGATAACACCTACATCATGACGCCTCCCACGCCGCAGAACTCGGCCTCGCAGTGTTTCATAGGCACTATTGTCTTAACCCAGCCTGCGAACCCGCCGGTCCTGACCATTGCCTTGACCCATAACGGCAGCTTTATACAGGGACAGCAGGGCGCAAACTACACCGTCATCGTCTCGAACACCGCTGGAACGGGATCCACCAGCGGGACCGTTTACGTGACCGATACGGTTCCGCAAGGCCTGACACTCGTTTCGATGGCCGGCGCGGGATGGTCCTGTACCGGCAATACTTGTAGCCGCAGCGACGTCCTGGGTGCTGGATCGAGTTATCCGCCCATCACGGTGACGGTGAACGTCGACGCCTCGGCTACTTCTCCCCTGGTCAATCAGGCGAGTGTCTCCGGTGGTACCTCCGGAGCCGCGACTGCGTCGGATTCCACAAACATCAACACGGCGAATGGATCCGGTCCGGCCATCCGGCAAGATGGGGTTGTCAACGCCGCCAGTTTCGAACCATCGATCGCCCCAGGTTCCTTGTTCACCATTTTCGGTACGGGACTGTCTGCGCAGGCGGCGAGCGCTTCGTCCACTCCGCTACCCAGTAATCTGGACGAGACGCAGGTGCTGGTAAATGGAGTACAGACGCCGCTGGTGTACGTGTCCGGCACACAAATTAATGCCCAAATGCCCATTGGTCTACCGACGGGCCAGGCTGTCACCGTTGCCGTCACCAACGCGGCCCAGCAAAGCAACATAGTGACCGTGAACCTCGCCTCGGCCGCTCCCGGCATTTTCACCTACAACGATAATCTCGCTGTCGCCCAGAATCCGAATGGCGCGGTTAACTCTCCGACCGTGCCAGCACATCCAGGAGATGTTCTCGTGGCGTACCTCACTGGAGGAGGTGCGGTCAACGCAGCCGGCCCGTGGATCACTGGCGCAGCGTCACCGGCAGGGCTCTCTGGTGTAACGGGCACGTATTCGGTCACGTTGGGCGGTGTTGCTGCGCAGGTCGAGTACCTTGGACTTACCCCGGGATTCGTCGGTTTATACCAGGCGAACTTCACCGTCCCATCGCTTGCGCCCGGAAACTACCCGCTCGTCGTGGTTATCGAGGGTGAATCCAGCAATGCGCTCATGATTGCAGTGAACGAGTAAAACGAAGCAAGCTGTACCGAAAATACTTAATCAGCGGTAGCTCGAAGGGAGCGACGACTGCTGGAGGCCAAGAAGGGCGCCAGGGTAGCTTCCGATGACAAGCATTCTATCGGAAGTGCCCAGCTGCAGTGCGTGTTCACGGGTGAGAAGTCAACTTCGCGCGTTTGCTGGATTGATTCGATACACCCAGTGCGCCTCTTCCACCGCTCCAATCCTGGTATCGGCCGCAATGACGGCGTCAATCAAACCGCGCTGGGGGGCCAGCGAACATACGGGATCGGTGGCATTGGCGTCACCCGTGTATAGGAACGCTTGGCAGCGGCAACCACCGAAATCGCGCGTCCTGCGCTCGCAGGAGCGGCACGGCTCCTGCATCCATTCTTCGCCCCGAAAACGCTGGAATGCTTCCGACTGTTCCCAAATCCAACCGAGCGGCCTCGATCGTACGTCCTCGAAGCTCAAACCCGGAATGACACGTGCCGCGTGGCACGGCAACACCACTCCGGCAGGGTCCACCAATAGGAGCCCTTGCCCCCAGCCGCCCATGCAAGCCTTGGGGTACCGCGCATAATAGTCCGGCAGCACGCAGTCGATCCGCATGCGGCCTCTTAATCGTTCTCGTGCGGCGTCCACAATCGAAATAGTTTCGTGTACCTGTTCCCGCGTGGGCAACAACCGGCCGCGGTTCTCGAAGGCCCAGCCATAGTATTGAACGTTGGCCACTTCGAGTCTGTCAACCTGCAACTCCTCGGCCAACGCGATCATCTGGGGCAAGCGAGCGAGATTCCCGCGGTGCACCACGATGTTCATGGTGAAGGCCACTCGATGCTTGCGCATGCGCCGCGCCAGTTCCAGTTTGGCGAAATGCGCGCGCGTGCCGGCGATCTCATCGGCTGGCCCTTGTTCGGAATCCTGAAAACTGAGCTGAACATGATCCAGACCGGCCGCCAGCAGTGCGTCCAGACGCGCCTCGGTAAGTCCGATGCCGGAAGTGATCAAATTCACGTACAGTCCGGCATCGCGCCCGG
The DNA here is from genome assembly GCA_030045355.1 of Bryobacteraceae bacterium. GTDB lineage: Bacteria > Acidobacteriota > Terriglobia > Bryobacterales > Bryobacteraceae > Palsa-89. The sequence continues at coordinate 277 of JASIGB010000282.1, read as the reverse complement.
ATTTCACCAACTGCTCCGTATCGGCTCGCGCCAGCGGCTCGCCGCCGGTCAAGTGCAACTGCAGTACCCCCAGAGCCGCGGCCTCACCGAACACGCGTTGCCAGTCCGCGGTGCTTAGTTCCTCGGAGCGCGAACGCATCTCCACCGGATTCGAACAATACACGCATCGCAACGGGCAACGATGAGTGACTTCGGCGATGAGAGCGCGGGGAACAAACGTCATGCGATTTCTTTACGTGAGGTCGAGTGCCCGCCGGTCCTGCAGCGACAGGAGAAA
>JASIGB010000281.1:0-2995 GCA_030045355.1 Bryobacteraceae bacterium | reverse complement strand
TTGGGATGCCGCTCGGCCAGATCCGCCAACGCGCCGCGGAGCGATCGTTTGCACCCTAAGGCGCGACGGAAATCCCGGGCGCCCGGGCCCACCAGGTAGTACCCGACGTGGAATTTTCGGACATCGCCCGGATCGGCCGCGCGCGCCTCCTCGGCGCGTTGCAAAAGCGCGCTGGCGGCTTCTTCTTCACCCACTGCCGCGGCGCTCGCGATCCGGGCCAGCTCCACCCGGTAGCGGTTCCGCGTGGGAAGGTCCATGCGCGAGTAGACGCCCGCCGGATCGCGCTTCAAGGCGGCCTCGGTGCGGGACGCGTTTTCAACGAACGTTTTCCAGGAAATGGCTTCGAGCGCCCAAAGCGTGCGCACGCAGCCTGCCACCATCCGCTCGTTGTCCAGGTTCGCGCACAGCCGCTCCACTACGGCCAATTTGAGCATGGGCGCGAAGGCCCACAGCTCGCCGAAATCGAGCGCTTCCCTCTGGCGCAGCGTCTCGGCGAAGGGCAGCAGGACGTCGTTGTCGATGACGCCCGAGACTGTAGCGAGCCAGCCGGTGACAATGCGATAAATCCTAGGCTCGCCTGCAGCGTTGGTGCGAAGTTTTTCGAGCAACGCCGGGCGCAGCGTGTGACGGAGGTCCGCGATATGGGACTGGAGGATGGAATGATTTTCCTGGAGCCAATGGGACACTCCCGCGCCGCGCAGATGTTCGCGCAGCTTCGCCGCACAGTCGCGGAGCCGCTCGGCGGCTTCGAACTGGCCCGCGGCGCGAGGGGGCGGAAGAACGGGTGCGTTTTCGATGATGTTTGAGGGAGAGCTCATCTGTAGCTCGCGGCTTGCAATTCAAACAGGCTGGCATAGCGGCCGCCGTGCGCGACCAGTTGCTCGTGCGTGCCTTCCTCGTAAATCCGGCCGCCCTCCAGCACCACGATGCGGTCCGACTTGCGCACGGTGGAGAAACGGTGCGAGATGAGCAGCGCCATCTTGCCGCGCGACAAATCGTCGAAGCGCGCGAACACCTCAGCCTCGGCTACGGCGTCGAGCGCCGCGGTAGGCTCGTCGAGAATCAGCACCTGCGCGTTGCGCAAATAGGCGCGGGCCAGCGCGAATTTCTGCCATTCGCCGCCGGAAAGGTCCACGCCGCCTTCGAAACGACGCCCCAGCATCTGGTCCAGGCCGGCGGAAAAACGCGTGAGCAGGCGATCGGCCCGGCTCTTTTCGGCGGCCGTCCAGAGCGCGTCGTCGTCGCCCAGGTCTTCAATGCGGCCCACCCCGATATTCATGCGTGCCGGCATGTCGTAGCGCACGAAATCCTGGAAGATGACGCCAATTTCCTTGTGCAGGTCTTCGACGCTGTACTCGCGCAGATCCACTCCGTCCAGGTAGATCGCGCCGCCGGTGGGATCGTACAAGCGCGCCAGCAGCTTCACCAGCGTGGTCTTGCCCTGCCCATTTTCCCCGACCAGTGCGATATGCTCGCCCGGCTCCAGGCGGAAGTTCAGGTTCTTGAGAACCAGCCGCGACGTGCCCGGATACTGGAACGAAACATCGCGAAATTCAAAGCCGGCGCGAATGGGCCGCGGCGCGGCAAGCGCATTGGGCTTGGAGCGGATGTTGGGCTGGACGCGTAGGAATTCCACCAGGTCCGCCAGGTGCAGAGCTTGATCGGAGATGTGGGAGAACAATGAGAATACGCCTGCCAGTTGCGTGCTCGCGCCGGCGATGGCGCCCGTTAACAGCACCAGGGTGCCTACGCTGATGTGCCCGGCGAGCGCCTGCCAAACCAGATAGACGTAGCTCGCGTAATAACCCAGCGATCCGAAAATGGCAAACACCGAACCCCATAACAGGCGGTGCCGCGTGAGGTTGATATTCTTGCGGATGATCTCGCCGGTCAGCTTGGCGTAGCGGCCGTGCAGCAGCCCGCCCAGGTTAAACAGCTTCACTTCCTTGGCGTTTTCTTTACTCGTTCCGATGGTGCGCAGGTAGTCGAGCTCGCGGCGTACGGGCGTGATTTCGTGGGCCAGCGAATAGCCGAGAAAAGCGAAGTGGCTCTCGCCCATGAATGCCGGGACGATGCACACCACCAGCAGCAGGAACAGCCAGGGCGAGTAGATGATCACGGGCACCGCAAGGGAGATCATCGTGATGGATTGCAGCAGCAGCCGGCCCATGGCGTTGAGCATCCCGATACGATCCGTGGCCTGCTGGCGGGCGCGCTCCAGGACGTCGTGAAACTCGGGGTCTTCAAACAGGGCCAGGTCAAGCCGCGTGGCATGCTGAATTAGCCGCAGGCTGACTTCACGCGTGAACTCGTCGGCCAGGCGGGCATCGGTATAATCGATCGCGCGGCCGAGCACCAGGTTAGAGGCTGCCAGCACGAACTCGCCGCCGAGCAGCCACCACATCAACGGCGGCATGCCGGTCAGCGACAGGGCGCCGGGATGCCGGGCGGTGATCATGTCCAGGATGGTCCGGGTAATGACGAGCATCCCGAGCGGGATCATCGAGCTCGCCAGCCGTAGCGCGATGCCGCCCGCGACGACGGCGGGCGCGGCGTCCCATACCAGCCGAAGCACCGGCGGGACGTTGCGAAGCGCGGCTAAACGTTTACTCCAAGAGCTCTCTTGAGAGGACACGGCAGAAAACATCCGTTATCGAAAAAAGGTGTGCAACTGAATGGCCGCTGACTGGGCGACGGCGCACTCTCATCTTAACAGCTTGAAATACCGAATTCTGGGATCAAAACGACCTGACGAACCGGCCACGCGCGTCAGGGCAATTTCTGCCTGCGCGAGCAGTTCTTTCCGGGCGCGCAGCGCCTCATCCAATGCTCCAGCGCGGGCCGATCCAGCCCAGTGAGACGCCGGTCATCACCACGCCTAGGGCCATCACCACGGCCGCCGACGCTACCGGCACCCAGCGAAACCACGGGCTGCGGCCGTCGCCCGATGGCAGCAGGTTCTTGGCATAAATCACGAGAAATCCAATGGCCATCA
>JASIGB010000280.1:0-9682 GCA_030045355.1 Bryobacteraceae bacterium | reverse complement strand
ATTGAAATCGGCCAGTAGCTATCCCTGATTGTCCTGGTATTCTTCGAGCAGGCTGCGAGCTCGCGACCAGAGCGGCAGCACACCGCGGTAGAATGAACGCTATCGTGCTTGCCGAGCAGCCGGAAGATCTAACCATTAGCGTTCGACTTCGAGGGAAGGATGTCCGGTGGGCGATCCGAAATTATCTGCTCAATGTGCCACTCCTTACATTCATCGCCGTCCTCCTGGCCGGATGCCTATATATTAATCTGAAATCCAACGATATCGCCCCACTGGCCTTCTTAGCCTTGGCGATTATCGTCTTGGCCACTCTACCGTGGATTCAGGGCGCAGCATCAATGAGGAGTCCGATGATGCAAGGGCCGATCATTCACACATTTTCTCGATCGGGAATTACAAGCCGCTTCCAAGGAGGAAGTATCTCTGTGGAATGGCCCTTGGTGCGGAGTGCGCGCGAGGTCCGGCAATACATGCTCGTTCGCGGGAAGCGCGGAGCACCAATGGTCTTACCGAAGAATCAGCTCAGCGACAACGAACTGAACTCCCTGCGCAGCGTGCTCCACACACATTTAAAAGCCAAGGCTAACGTTGGAATCTGACTGAGTATCCTTATTCCTGGCTGTCCTGGTATTCCTCGATCCACGCCATTTGGATCGCTTCGAGCTTGCCCTCGGTGGACGCCTTGGGATCGTCGCGGAACTCGGGTAACTCGGTGATCCACTGATGCAGGTCCGTGTAGCGGATGTGCGTGGGGTCGAGTTCGGGGAATTTTTCGTGCAGGGCCAGCGCGATGTCTTCGGTATGATCCCAGGTGAGTCCGGGCATGCGGTCCTCCGTTAGAGTTGCGTCCCTTTGAGCATGTTCTCGGCGAGCTTGAGGGTCGCCTGATTCACTTCTTCGATTTTGGCCGCAATCAGGTGATGATCGTCCGCATTATAGACCACGAGCAGTTCGTTGACCGCCCGGTCGATCGCGGTGCGCTCATCGGCGGTGAGCTCGGTATAAGCGCCGTGCTTGCGCGCTTTTTCGACGGCCAGTAGAATCGCGTCCGCTTCGACTCGCTGCTCGCGGACCTGGCGCGCGGCGAAATCCTGCTCGGCCTTTTCAAACGACTCCTCGATCATCTTTTCCACCTGCTCGTCCGTCAGGCCGTAGGAGGGCTTCACTTCCACGGTATGCTCTTTGCCGGTGTGCTGGTCGCGCGCGGTGACGCTCAAAATGCCATTGGCGTCGATCAGGAAGCGCACCTCGATGCGCGCCATGCCGGCCAGCACGGGAGGAATGCCCTTGAGATCGAAGCGCGCGAGCGAGCGGTTGTCTTTCACCAGCTCGCGCTCGCCCTGGACGACGTGGATGAGGACGTTGGTCTGGCCGTCGACAGCTGTAGTAAAGGTTTCGGTGGCGCTGGCCGGGATGGTGGAATTGCGGTGGATGAGCTTGGAGACGACGCCGCCCATGGTTTCGATGCCGAGCGAGAGCGGCGTGACATCGAGCAGAAGTTTGTTGTCGACGGCGCCCGAAAGAATCGCGGCCTGGACGGCGGCGCCCAGCGCGACCACTTCATCGGGATTCAGCTCGGTGTGGGGCATGGCGCGGAATAGGTTTTCGACCGCCGAACGCACCAGCGGAATGCGCGTCGAGCCGCCCACCATGACTACTTCATCGATCTGATCGACGGTGACGCCCGCGTCCTTGAGGCAGTCGCGGCAGGGGCCAAGCGTGCGCTCGACGATAGGCGTGATCAGTTTATCGAACAGGTCGCGCGTGATTTCGCGCTGATATTTCTTACCGTGGTATTCGAGCTCGATGGTGGCGGCCGGAACGAACGACAGCTCTTCTTTGGCGTGAATCACGGCACGGCGGAGGCGCTGGACGCCTTCGTTGTCCTGCGCGAGATCCTCGCCCCATTCGCTCGCCACGTCTTCGAGCGCGATGCGCAGCAGCAGGTGGTCGATATCGTCGCCGCCCAGGTGCGTGTCGCCGTTGGTGGCCAGCACTTCGAAGATACCGTCGTGCAGCTTCAAGATCGAGATGTCGAAAGTGCCGCCACCCAGATCGTAAACCGCGATGATGCCGTCTTCGCGCTTGTCGAGCCCGTAGGCGAGCGAGGCGGCAGTCGGTTCGTTTACCAGGCGCAGGACCTCGAGCCCGGCGATGCGTCCGGCGTCCTTGGTGGCCTGGCGCTGGGCGTCATTGAAGTATGCCGGGACCGTGATCACGGCCTTGTCGACCGGAACGCCGAAGTACGCCTCCGCATTTTGCTTCAACTGGCGCAAGACGAGAGCCGAGATTTCGGGTGGGGTAAAGGTGCTACGCCCAAGCTGGAGCTGGATCACCGATTCACTGCCCGACGCGATGTGGAACGGAAACAGCTTTAGTTCGTCCTGGACGTCGGCGAGGCCGCGGCCCATGAGGCGTTTGACTGAATAGACCGTGCGCTCGGGCTGCGTGAGCAGCAGCTCGCGGGCCGGGTTGCCGATCACGGCTTCCCCATTGGGCAGAATCGAAACCACGCTGGGCACGAGCTTATCGCCATCGGCCCCCGGAATGATTCTGGGCCCGGTGAGATCCATGAAGGCCACCAGACTGTTGGTGGTGCCGAGGTCGATGCCGACGATGTGGCTGGTGGTTGAAAAATCGATTTCCATGGTTAGGGAACAGGGATCGGGGGTTGGGGATCGGGGGACAAGGTGCGCTCGACTTCGGACACGAGATTCTGGATGTACTTGCGGCGGTTAAGAGTGTTTCTGATTTGCGTGAGCACGTCGCGCGAAGGGCCGGAGTCGTATTGCTTGAATAGCGATTGGAGTTGTGCGTCCGAATCGGAAAGCATCGCGGTGAAATTCTTCTCGGCTTGCTCTATCTGCGGGCGGGCGGAATCGTCGCCTGAGCGCATTTCTTCGAGCGCCAGATTCAGTTCGAAAACCTCTTCGAGCAACTCCGGCGGAACGTTTTTCGAGCGCTGTTCGCCGATGTCGAAGCCTTCGAGCGCGAGCAGGTACTGGGCGCGCCTGATGGGATCTTTGAGCGTCCGGTAGGCGTCGTTGAGCGCCGACGACATATCGAGGGCGCGCTGGCGCTCCGCCTCGGGCTTGCGCATAAACCGGTCGGGGTGAAGCTGGCGGCTCAGGTCGTAATAGCGCTTCTGGAGATCGTCTAACGGGAGGTTCAGGCCGCGCCGGATGCCGAACAGCTCGTAATACTCGATCACGCTGAAGTCACGCTGAAAACGACGTGCCGCAGCCGCAGCTTTTCTTCGCGTTGGGATTGTCGAACTCGAAGCCCGAATACATGAGCGTGTCCTTCCAATCCAAGGTCATGCCGTTGAGATAGAGCAGGCTCTTGGGGTCGACAAACACCTTCACGTCGTCGTAGTCATAGACCGTATCAGTGGGCCGCGGCTTCACATCGAACTTGAAAAGATAGCTCAAGCCCGAGCAGCCGCCGCCCAGCACGCCCAGGCGCAACCCTCCCTGGACGCCGTGCTTGGCGAACTGTTCGCGAATCTTCGCGACGGCCTTGGGAGTAACTGTGACCATTTCTTCTTCGCACACAAGAGTGTGTGCGCTACTTGTTAGATGCGACGGCCTCAGGTTTTGTCGCGCCGACCTTCTTCTTATAATCTCCGATGGCGGCCTTGATGGCGTCCTCGGCGAGCACCGAGCAGTGGATCTTCACCGGCGGCAGGCTGAGCTCATTGACGATATCGGTGTTCTTGATGGCGAGCGCTTCGTCGACGGTCTTGCCGCGCAGCCACTCAGTGGCGAGCGACGAGCTGGCGATGGCGCTGCCACAGCCGAAGGTCTTGAACTTGGCGTCCTCGATGACGCCGGTGTCGGGATTCACCTTCACTTGCAGCTTCATCACGTCCCCGCATTCGGGCGCACCCACCATGCCGGTGCCCACGTTCGGATCGTTCTTGTCCAGCGAACCGACGTTGCGGGGATTGTTGTAATGGTCGATTACTTTGTCGGAATAAGCCATTGTGTCCTCTTTCGCTCGTTCTTAATGTGCGGCCCACTGGACCTTGGTTAAATCGATGCCCTCTTTCGCCATCTCGTAGAGCGGCGACAGCTCGCGCAGTTTCTTCACCACGTCAATGACCTTCGCTGCGACGTAATCCACTTCTTCCTCGGTATTGAAGCGTCCGAGCCCGAACCGGATGGAAGAATGCGCCAGATCGTCGCCCGCACCCAGGGCCTTCAGCACGTAGCTGGGCTCCAGCGTGGCCGAGGTGCAGGCCGAGCCGCTCGAAACCGCGACGTCATTGATGCCCATGAGCAGCGATTCGCCTTCCACGTAGGCGAAGCTGATGTTGAGATTATTCGGCAGGCGGTGCTCCATGGTCCCGTTGATGTAGGTCTCATCCAGCTCCGATTGCAGCTTGTCGCGCAGCTTGTCGCGCAGGTAGGCCAGGCGCTTGGATTCTTCCGGCATTTCGGCCTGGCAGATGGCGCAGGCTTCGCCGAGACCCACGATTCCCGGAACGTTCAGCGTGCCCGAGCGCATGCCGCGCTCGTGACCGCCGCCATCCATCTGCGCCGTGATCTGCACGCGCGGGCTCTTGCGGCGCACATACAGCGCGCCCACGCCCTTGGGCCCGTACATTTTGTGCGCGCTGATGGACATGAGGTCGATATTGTCGGCGATCACGTTCACCGGCACCTTGCCGACCGCCTGTGTAGCGTCGGTGTGGAACAGCACGCCCTTCGATTTCGCCAGTTTGCCGATTTCGGCGATGGGCTGCAGCACGCCGATTTCGTTGTTGGCGTACATGATGCTGATCAGGATGGTTTTGTCCGTGATGGCCGCTTGCAACTGATCCAGATCCACGAGGCCGTTCTGCTGCACCGGCAGATAGGTGACGCGCACGCCGTGTTTTTCCAGGCGCTTGCAGGTGTCGAGCACGGCCTTGTGCTCGGTGGCGGCCGTGATGATGTGGTTGCCCTTCTCGGCGTACATCTCGGCCACGCCCTTGATGGCCAGGTTGTTCGATTCCGTGGCGCCGCTGGTGAAAACGATTTCCTTGTTGGTTGCGCCGATCAGACTCGCGATCTGTTTGCGCGCTTTCTCCACCGCCTCCTCGGCCACCCAGCCGAAGCTGTGATTACGGCTGGCGGCGTTGCCGAAGGTCTCCAGGAAGTACGGCTTCATCTTGTCGAAGACGCGCGGATCCATCGGCGTGGTCGCGTGATAGTCCATGTAGATTGGCAGTTTCATTTTCAATACCTCACATCACGTCATGCTCACATCACATCTGGCACATTGGACGGGACCGATAAGTCGATCAGGCGCGCGGACGATTTGGCGGTTTCGTCTTCGGTCCTGATCTCGCTAGACATATCTGAGATGCTGATGCTCGCCAAAAGCCGCAGGATTCCTTCATGAACTTTTTGCAGCGGATCGCGGACCGTGCATTTGTCCGAGTGGACGCAGTAGCCGTGCTCGGTGAAGCACGTGGTCAGGAAAATCGGACCATCGATGGTGCGAATCACTTCGTAGGCCGTAATTTCGCGCGGGTCGCGCGCCAGCTTGTAGCCGCCGTTGGTGCCATGCTCCGAGCGCAGGAACCCATTCTTCACCAGCTTCTGCAAAATCTTCGACAGCAGCGCGGCCGGGATCCCATAAGCTTCGGCGATCTCTTTGGCGCTGGAACTGGCCGGGGCGTTCACCGCCAGGTGCTTCAGGGCGATGAGCCCGTAGTCGGCTTTTTTGGTGAGCTTGAGCATGAAGATCGGAACTCCGACCGGAACAGTCCTACATCATTATTACCGATCCCGGGACATCCGTCAAGTGACATGGATTCAACCAGATAGATATTTAGGATCAGAAGTGTCGGATATTGTTGGGGTTGTGATTAAGCACAAAGAGGAACTTGGGGAGTCACTCGGCGCCTCAAGACACCGAAAATCTCCTACACTGGAGTCGCGGGGGCAGTTGCATGAAGGCAAACCGGGCGCAAGAGCTCGTCGGACGCGTGGGACAACGCCGCCAGGTCGTGATACCCCGTCAAATTTTTGAGACCCTCAATCTTCGCGCTGGAGATCTCGTCGCGTTTGCGCAGCAAGAGAACGGCGTTCTTATCAAGCGAAAGCGATCGGCGGGCTCGGACGAAGACCTATCGCCCGAAGATGCGAAGATTGTCCGGCGCGGGGAAGCACAGCTCAGGCGCGGCGAATCAAAGCCCTGGCGCGCCGTCAGGAATGCGCTTCCGCGTTGAAATCTCGCAGCAAGCCGAGAAGCAGCTTTCTAAGTTCCCGCGCAAGGTGCGGGATCGGCTTGCGGCACCCATCGACGAGTTGGAGCAGAATGACGACTTCCACAGGAGCAACGTTAAGGCGTTGAAGGGTCCCGAGTGGAAGGGCAGGCTGCGCAAGAGAGTCGGCAACTATCGGATTATTTTCACGAAGTCCGCCGATCGTGGCATTGTTGAAATCTCAGCGATCCTGATTCGGTCCAAGGCCACGGTTAGTCGGAAGGGGCGCAAGAGCACTCTCCAATGCGAAGCACTCCGCACGAGGCACATCCCGGTATTCATTTCCACAACGGCTGCGCCCTCGCCTACGAAATCCGCGGCAGCGGTCCGCCGGTGGTTTTCATCCAGGGCCTGGGGATTCATGGCGGGGCGTGGAAACCGCAGATCGACGTGCTGGCGACGAGCTACGAATGCCTTTCGTTCGACAACCGCGGACTGGGGCGCAGCCAGCCGCGTGGGTGCGCGCTCACGATCCAGCAGATGGCCGAAGATACGCTGGCGCTGATGGATGCACAGGGCTGGCGGTCGGCGCATATCGTGGGGCAGTCGATGGGTGGCGTGATCGGCCTCGAAATCGCGCTGGGATCGCGGGAGCGGGTGCGCAGTCTCACCCTGTTGTGCTCGCTCGCGCGTGGCCGCAATGTCTTTCCGGTCAGTCGCGAAATGATCTGGCGCTGGCTGCGCACGCGCGTGGGTACGCGCGCTCAAAGAAGAAAGGCCTTGCTCGAACTCGTGATGCCCGAAGCGGCGATCGCGGCGTCGGATCCCGCGGCGTTGGCCGAAGAACTCGCGCCGTTGTTCGGCCACGACCTTGCGGACCATGCTCCGGTCTCGGCTCGCCAGCTCTGGGCTTTGGTGCGTTACGATGCGACGGGGCGGCTGGGCGAACTCGCCCGGTTGCCGACTTTGGTGCTGAACGCAAGCCACGATCGAATTGCACCGCCGCGTGCAGGCCGCGCGATGACCGAGGCAATTCCGGGCGCGCGTTTTGTCGAGATCGCCGATGCCTCCCACGCCGCTGCCATCCAGCACGCCGCGCAAATCAATGCACTGCTGCTGGAACATCTGCGGGCGCATTGAACAGCTTCAGGCGCCCGGAAACCACGTGCTCGACGCGACTCACGGCCGAGGGAAGAATCTTGTAAGGGACCACTTCGTCCGGGTTCTTCGCCAGACCTTCCTCCAAGCCGCGCCGCCAGGCCACGCGCAACTCCGTATTGATGTGAACCACCGTGATTCCGGCGGCAATGGCGCGGACAAAATCGTTGTCATCGGTTCCGGATCCGCCGTGCAGCGTCAGCGGCACCTTCGCCGCGCTCTTGATCCGCGCGATGCGATCGATGTCCAGCCGCTTGCGCAACCCGCCCGTCACCATCGCCTTCACCATGCCGTGCATGTTGCCGACCGCCGGCGCCAGGATGTCGACTCGCGTTTCCTGAACAAACTGTCGAGCCTGTTCGGGCGTGGTCAGGCCGCGCGACAAATCGGGAACCGCATCGTGAATCTCGGATCCGGTGCCGATGTCGCCGATCTCGCCCTCCACCAGCATCTGGGGATGAATCGCTTTCAGCGCCTCCACGGCCTGCCTGGTTTGGCGCACATTCTCTTCAAAGGGGAGGGCCGACAGATCGAACACGATCGAATCAAACCCGGCGCGCGCCGCTTCCAGGCCCTTTTCGAGCGAATGCGTGTGATCAGCGTTCAGAAAAATCGGAAAATCGAACTCCTCGCGCAAGCTCCGTACCAGCGCCGCCAACTGCCGCGTGCCGGCGAACGCGCGCTCGCCCTCGGAAGCGCCCACCATCACCGGCACATTTAGTTCGCGCGCTGCCGCGAACACAGCCTTCAGCAGCACGAGGTCGGCGACATTAAAGTGACCCACCGCCACTCCCCGCTCGCCGGCGTCTTGAAGAACTTCCCGCAGGCTGACCATATCGGAAACCTCCATTCAAAGGTCACGGACTCAATCTGCCGATAGTAGGATGTCAGTACATGTCCTCGGGCTGCGCAGAAACGACGAACGAATGAACACGCCACGCAAAGAGATCCTCATTCTGGGCGGCGGATTTGCCGGAGTCTACTCCGCGCGTGCGCTCGAAAAACTGCTGGGCCCCGAAGAGGCCAACATTACACTGGTGAATCGCGAGAACTATTGGGTCTATCAGCCGATGCTCTCGGAGGTGATCTCGGGATCGATCGGCGTGGCGAATGTGGTTTCGCCCATTCGCCGGCTCTGCCCGCGCACGAATCTGGTGACGCGCGAGATCGAGGATATCGATCTTATTAATAACGTCGTGACCGTGAGCCCGGGATTCCGGCCGCGCCAGCTCAAGCTGAAGTACGACTACCTGGTGATTGCGCTCGGGAACGTGACTAACTTCTACGGCATGCCGGGGATGTTCGAGAACGCGTTTTCATTCAAGACGCTGGCCGACGCCATGCTGTTGCGGAACCACGTGATTCGGACACTCGAAGAGGCCGATGTCGAGGAAGATCCCGAGCTGCGGCGCAAGCTGCTGACGTTCGTGGTGGGCGGAGGTGGATTTTCGGGTGTGGAAGTGATCGCGGAATTGAACGATTTCGTGCGCGCGGTGAAGCGCAATTACCTGCGCCTGCGCCATGAGCCGCACCACTGCGTGCTGGTGCATTCGCGCAATCGCATTTTGCAGGAGATGGCCGAGCCGCTGGCGCTGTTCGCCCAGAAGACGCTGCGCAAGCGTGGCGTGGAGATCGTGCTCGAAGACCGGCTGGTGGCGGCGACGTCGGAGAAGGCGATCCTGAAGTCGGGCGTGGAGATCCCGTGTAAGACCATCGTGTGCACGGTTCCTTCGACGCTCGCGCCGGTGATCGACAAGCTGAAATGCCCGAAAGAGAAAGGCAAGTTGGTCGTCAATAGCGCGCTCGAATTGAAGGGTTACGAGGGCGTGGTGTGGGCGCTGGGCGATTGCGCGGCGGTGAAGACCGTGGCGGGCTCGGAGGCGCCGCCCACCGCGCAACACGCGATTCGCGAGGCGACCACGGCCGCAATCAACATCGCTGCGGCTGGTCGGCAAGGTGCTCGCGGCGCCGAGCCCGCGCAGTTCGCTTTCGAGGGGCTGGGAACCCTAGGCTCGCTGGGGCATGGCGCGGCGGTGGCGCAGATTCTCGGCGTGAAGCTGTCCGGATTCGTCGCCTGGTTTTTGTGGCGCTGCATTTATCTGATGAAGATGCCGGGGCTGAATCGGAAGGCGCGGATTGCGTCGGACTGGATGCTGCATCTGCTGTTCCCGCCGGATCTCGCGCAGACGAAATTGGAGCCCGAATCAGGAATTCAGAACCAGCATTTCCAGGCGGGCGACGTGATCTTCAATCAGGGCGATCTGGCGACAGCGTCTATGTGATCGAGCAAGGCGAGTGCGACGTGCTTCAGGAAAAAGACGGCCAGCA
>JASIGB010000279.1:0-4760 GCA_030045355.1 Bryobacteraceae bacterium | reverse complement strand
ACCGCGCTGTTCCTGGAAGACATCAACACCTGGTACGGCGCGATGCTCTCGCAAGGCGTCACCGTGGACGAGTGGGCCGACGACACGTTCGATCACACCGGACTCGGTTTCATCGGCGGCGCGAGCCTGTGCACCTTCATGGAAAAGCATCCCATCGCCGCAGCCAGCATGAGCACGTTCGGACGCGCGCCCGAGTGGGGTTCGGCCTGGAAAAAATTCGTGCACGAAAACGCCGGCCGCTGGACCACGGCGTATCTCCAGACCAACAGTTTTCCCTACGAGAATACGTATCTCGATCTTGATCCCGAGGTGAGGGACCCGCTCGGCGATCCGGTGTGCCGCGTCACCAGCGGCCCGAAAGAAAACGAGAGGCTGGCCGCCATTCACGCGCAGGACAAGATGGAAGAATGGTTCCGCGCGGCCGGCGCGATCGAAGTGATCAAAGGCCAGCCCGCCGGACCCGCGCTATCGACGCACACTTACGGCGGCACGCGCATGGGCGATCATCCCGACACGAACGTGGTGGACCGCTGGGGCTTCTCGCATGAAGCGCCCAATCTCGGGATGCTGGGCGGTTCGGTATTCGGAACGAGCGGCGCGCGCAATCCTACGCTGACGATTCAGGCGCTGGCCTGGCGCACCGCCGATCACCTAACTAAAAACTGGAAATCGATCGCGGATTAAATTACTTGCCACCCAGTTCCCCCGCCACTATTTTTGCGTTGCGCGAAGCTTGGTCTTGCATCGGATTGCTGATCGCAGCCGCCTGCTGGAAGAATTGCAGACCCTGGCGGATCTGGCCGCGGTCGCCGATGGCTTTGCCCATATTATAATTCGCCAATCCTAGATAAAAAAGGCACTCTCCCCGGAGCTGCTCGTTGTTTTTCAGCATGGGAAGCGCCGCGCGCAAGGTCTTGTTCGCTGGTCCCCATTTGCCTTCCAGGCTGTAACCCACGCCGACGGACCAATTGGCGTTTGCAACAATGCCTTCTTTCTTGGCGGCCCACTCGGCGTCGCTCACGCCTTGTTCCTTGGTGCGCGAGTTGATTGCTTCCAGCGCCTTCTCGCCGTAGGTCACCATGCCGGCGCCTTTCTGCGCGCTCATGGAACAGTTCGCCGCCACCAGCATAGCTTCGGCATTCTTGGATGCGCCGGCGGACATCTTCTCGGCTTCGGGACAAACCTTCCTGCTTTCACCGGTTTTCTCGAGCGCATTGAAATAGGTGGCCGAGACGAGCGGCAGATACTGGCTCTTGGGGTTGCGCGCGATCAGTGTGTCCACCAGATCCACCTGTTCTTTGGGCTGCGCCTTCAACGCCACGACGTACAAAGCGTATTCGGAGTATTCGTCCACTTCCTTGGCGTAGTCGAGCTGGTGTTTGCCGTCATCGTCCGACGGCGTCCCGAGCGAAGCGATGGTTTTGCGTGCGGTCTCCGACGTGCGCTCGGACCATTTCTTGATCTGATCGGCGTCGTCTTTGGCGACCGCGGCCTTGCAGGCGTAATAGGCCCCGTCCATGTCGGGAGTCGACATGTAGGCCATCTCCGCTACTTCCAAAACCTTGTCATACTGCATCTGGCCGAGAAGGCCCGACTCCACCTGGGCCGCGACCCATCCAGCGGCCGGATGCTTGGGGAATTTCGAGAGAAAATCCTCGCCCAGCGTGACCTTGCGGGCGTCGTCGGTCTCCTGGCCGAGGGACTGCAGCAGGTTGCCCTCCGGCGTGCCCAACGTGAAAACAAAATTCTGCTTTTCCTGCGCGAAGGTGGGCAGCACACAGGGCAGAGCCAGCAACAGCAAGCCGGCAGCGTAACGTTTCATGAATGTAGCTCCTATCGGAGGAAATTTATCACAGTCGAAGCCGTGTTGGCGCGCCAGCGCCGCAGCCTGGAGTGAAACCTTCAGAAATTGTGATGATGAGAGGGGGTCGTGACCCCGCGCGCCACCAGCCGCAACGGACACAGCTGCCCGCACTCGAGAACCGGGCTCTACTGAGCCTCTTTCGCGCCGTTTTCGCGCGCCAGGCGCACCTTGGCGTCTTCGAGCTTCTTCTGGACTTTGGCGAATTCGGTGTGATCCATATCGCTGGGCGGACCGGCCTTGTACTCACGCAGCGAGCTTTCCCATTGCGCGATGGCATCGCGGATCTTGCCTTCCTTGAAATAGACCTCGCCCAGGTGATCGTGTACGGTTGGATCGCGCGACATGTAGCGCAGCGCCTCGCGCAGCTTGTCCTCGGCCTCAGGCAGCTTGTTGAGCCGGAAATAGACCCATCCCAGGCTGTCGAGATAGGCGCCGCTGGTGGGCTCGTGCTCGACCGCCTTGCTGATCAGATCGCGCGCTTCCTCCAGGCGGACGTTGCGGTCGGCGAGCATGTAGCCGAGATAGTTGAGCGCAGGGTCGTAATCGGGATTCAACTCCAGCACTTTGTGGAATTCGGCTTCGGCCGCCGGATAATTCTTCATGCGCTCGTACATGGCGCCGCGGCGAAACGCGATGTCCTGTTTTTCCTGGCTGGTTTGAGAAAGAGCTTCGGCGGCGTCCAGGGCTTTGCCCATTTCGGCGAAGTTCCTGGAGTTCTGGTAGATGTCGGAGAGCGCTATGTCGGCTTCCCGGTCGTTCTTGCCTTCCGCCAGACGGCGCGCTTCGTTTACCGCAGCCTCGGTCTTTCCGAGATCGGACAGCACCGTGGCGCGTTCATCGGAAACCGTGCGATCCTTGGGGTATTTCTTGATGGCGGCGTCGGCTTCGGCTTCCGCTTTGGGGAAATCCTTGGATTCGCGATAGGTCTCGATGATCTCGGCTTCGGCGCGTCCGGCTGTGTCCGGATCGAGATCAGCCCATTGCTTGAAAGAGTCCACGGCGGGCCCGAACTGTTCTACGGTACGCTGCAGTTCGCCGAGCGTCCCCAGCAAATTGGCCCGGCTGGACCTTTCCGACGCGCTGTAGGTCTTTTTCACGGTGGCGTCCAAGATCCCTTTCAGCGTCTTGATGGCATCGGGAACTTTGCCTTCAGCTTCGAGCAAGTACACGTCATTGAACTGAACTTCGAGATCGTCGGGGTCGATGGCCTTGGCCTTGTCGGCCGCTTCGCGCGCTTTCACGAAATCGTGCTTCTGGCGGTAAATTTGCGAGATCCGCAGTTCGGACTTGATGTCCTTGGGATCGTCGGCGGCGGCTTCCTGATACAGCTTGAGCGCATCGTCCAACTGGTCGGAAAACAGAAGATCCTCGGCGAGAGCGGCGCGAAGTTCCGTATTGCCGGGTTGCTGATCGAGGGCGCGGCGCAGCATTTCGGCGGCGAGCGAATAATCCTTCAACTGCTCGTAGACGCCGGCGAGCGCGGTGAGGCTGCGTGGGTTGGGATCCTTCTCGGCGACCTTGCGCAGCATTTCAGCCGCGGCTTTGTTGTCGCCCAAATCGGCGTAGACCGTGGCCAAGCCGGTCATGGCGTCTTCGTTATCGGGGTCCAGATCAAGCGCCTTTTTATAGGCCGCCATGGCTTCGGTGGAGTTCATGAGCGCTTTCTGGAGCCGGCCCAACATAATCCAACTGTCGATGTCTTTAGGATCCACCTCGGTGATCTTCTGGTATTGCTCAATGGCCTTCTTCACCATGTCGGAGTCGTTCTGATCGCCGATCAGGTGAGTATAAATGCGCGCGAGCAGGCGGCGCGAGTTGAGATCGTTGGGATTCTGCTTGAGTGCGTCTTCGGCGTCCAGCACCGCTTCGCGCAGGCGGCCGGATTGGATGTAGAGGTCCGAGAGTTCTTCGGCGATGAACGTCGCGCTGGGGTCGGCCTTGAGCGCGGCGCGGTAGGCGTCGGCAGCCTTGCTGAAGTACTCGCCGCGGTTCCCGTAGGCGGCCGCCATCTCGGCGTACAAGTGACCGAGTGAATATTCGTAATAGGCGGTGGCTTTGTTGTCGGATTGCGCCGAAGCGGGCGCGGACGCGGGAGCGGCCGCCTGTTGGGCGAAAGCACACGCGGCTGCGGTAAAAAGACAGGAAAGGCTTACCAACCGGCGAGTTGGAATCATCGAAAAGCTCTCTTTCTGATTCCCCGGACGGCTGGTCCAGGGACAGATTCGTTCGCTTTTAGTATAACCCCGGCGGCGGCGAGGGGTCGCGCGAGCGGAGCCGGCGGGGCCAATCCCGTGGCATCGATCACGTATCATGGAAATTTCCGAAGAAATGCCCGCCAACAAAGCGATTACCTACCAAGACGCCGGGGTCAGCATCGACGAGGCCGACCGCGCGGTCGCGCTCATCCGCAAGCACGCGCGGGAGACGTTCAACCGCTCCGTTCTCACCGATATCGGCAGCTTCGGCGGCGGGTATCTGCTCAAGGGCTGGAAGAACCCGGTGCTGGTGAGTTCGGCCGATGGCGTGGGCACCAAGGTGAAGATCGCGTTCCTCACCGGGCGGCACAATACGGTCGGCGAGGATTTGGTGAATCACTGCGTGAACGACATCGCGGTGCAGGGCGCCGTGCCGCTGTTCTTCTTGGATTATTTCGCGGTGGGGAAGCTCGACGCCGAGGTCGCTGGGCAAGTGGTGGAGGGGATCGCGCGAGGCTGCCGGGCGAACCATTGCGCGCTGGTGGGCGGCGAAACGGCTGAGATGCCGGGGCTGTACCAGGAGGGCGAATACGACCTGGCGGGGTTCATCGTGGGAGCGGTGGAGCGCAGAGGGATGCTGACGGGAGCCGGAATTCGCGCCGGCGATGCGCTGCTCGGCCTCGCGTCGAACGGGCTGCACA
>JASIGB010000278.1:0-3723 GCA_030045355.1 Bryobacteraceae bacterium | reverse complement strand
CCGCCGCTCGCCCGGTTGCGGTCCGTATCCACGCGATAGAACGGATCGAAAATACGCCCCAGCGCCTCCTCGGGAACGCCGGGACCGTAATCGCGCACCAGGATCACCGCGGCCTCGGGAAACTTCACCAGCTCGATGTCCACGGCCGTATGGTGCGGCGCGTAACGAATCGCGTTGCGAATCACGTTTTCCACCGCGCGCCGGATCAGCTCCTCGTCGCCGCTCACCACCGCCGAGGCGGGCGCCTTCAGCAGCAGCGTGCAATCCTTGGCCTTGGCTTCGAGCAGCGAATCGTACACCAGATCCGCCAGCAATTCGTCGAGATGCACCGTCTCGTTCTTCTGCATGGAGGGGTCGGACTCCACGCGCGTCACTTGCAGCAGCTCGCTCACCAGTTCGTTCAGCCGGTCCGCCTCCTTTTGGATGCGGTCCAGCATGTGTTCGCGATCCTGGCCGGAGCGCGCCAATTCCACCGCGACTCCCAGCCGCGCCAGCGGACTGCGCAGCTCGTGCGAAATATCGAGCAACAGGCGCCGCTCGGCGGAGAGCAGTGTCTGGATGCGTCCGGCCATTTGATTGAAGCTGCGCGCCAGCTCTCCCAGTTCGTCCTTGCGACTCGCCGGGGCGCGCGCCGAGAAATCGCCGCGCCCGAAACAATCCACCACCGCGCGCAGCCGCCGCACCGGCGAGGTCAAATGGTACGCAAACGCATAGCACAGCAGCACCACCAGCCCGATAATCCACAAGTGTTGCGGCTGGAGAAAAAAGAAATTCAGCCCGCGCTGCTGGTTGTTGATCAGGAACAGCCGGTATTGATGCGTGGAATCCTGCCGCGCGATAATCGGCGGCCGGGTCCCGAACGGGAACGGCGCGCGCCAGCGTCCGCGCGGTTTCGGCAGATTCATCAACTCCGGATGCGCCTTGCCGGTCAGCAGATCCGTTCCTTTGGAATCGGTGAACACTACGCGAAATTGCGTAATCTGTTGGAATTTCGCCAGCGCCGCCGCCAGTGCATCGCGTCCGCCGGTCTCATAGGCGCGCTTGGCCTGCTCGGTTTGCACGCTGAGCAGCAGACCTAGTGGGCCGCGGGCTTCCGTCGTGCTGAACGTCACCGCCGTCGTGATGATAATTCCGCCGATGGCAACCGCCGTCGTCGCCAAAAACCACAGCAGCGTTTTTGCGAAGAGGGATCTCATCCGGTTTTTTCCTGGCCGGCCGCTTCTTCGGGCCCGGACACGAACTGGTACCCGACACCGCGAATGGTCTTGATCACCGGCCGCACGGTCTCCAGCTTGCGCCGCAGATGGCTCACATGCATGTCGATGGAACGGTCGAAGGGCGTGGCCTTGCGATTGTACAGGCTTTCCATCAGGCCGTCCCGCGAGACCACACGTCCGGCATTGCGCATCAATTGTTCCAGGATATCGAATTCGAGCGTGGTCACTTCCACGGGTTTGCCGTCGTTGGTCACCTCGCGCGTGCCGGGGTCCAGCGCCACTCCGTTCACCTCCACGCGCCCGCGATTCACCCGCGCTTCGGTGCGCCGCAGAATGGCCTTCACGCGCGCCGCGAGCTCCCTCGGATTGAACGGCTTCGGAAGATAATCGTCGGCGCCCAGCTCCAGGCCCACGATGCGGTCCACGTCTTCGCCGCGCGCGGTCAGCATCAGTACCGGAACCCGGCTGGTGAGCCGCAGGCGTTTGAGAATCTCAAAACCGTCCAGGCCAGGCAACATCACGTCCAGCACGATCAATTCGTAGCCGCCTTGTTGCGCCGCTTCGAGCGCCGCATGCCCCTCGCCGATGCATTGCACCGTAAATCCCTCGCGCTCCAGGAATTCCTTGAGCAGCGAGCACAGTTCCGCATCGTCGTCGACAATCAACAGCGCCATTCAGCTTTATGGTAGCGCGCGGCAGCGGCGACCGCTTGCCGATGGCGGAACCGAGCAGCGGGATACTGTGTTTATGCCCTCGGTTCCCACAAAAATAACAGTCCGCGTCATCGCGCGCGGCGGTAAGTTCCTGGGCGATGACATCGGCGGCGCCGAAGTCGTCATCCGCGACGCGCGATCCGGCGCACTGCTCGTTCAGGGACGCACCCACGGCGGTTCCGGGCCCGCTGCGCTCATGACCACCCCGCTCACCCGTACTCAGCCCATCCCGGTCAGCGACCCGCCCTCCAACGATGCCTGCCGCTTCGATGCCACGCTGGATCTCGAGACACCCCGGCTCGTCGAAATCTCTGCCCTAGGACCGTTGGCCGCTCCGCAATCGGCCAACCGCGTTAGCGCGACCACGTGGATCTACCCCGGATGCGACATCAGCCCCGATCGCGGCGAACGTATCGACGGATTTCTGATCGAAATCCCCGGACTGCTGGTCCAGGTTCTCCATCCGCCCGCCCACTACCTGCCCGCGCAGCCCGATCCTTCTCAGCCCATCGCCATCCGCGCCAACATCACCATGATGTGCGGTTGCCCCATCTCCAACGCCCAAGGCACCCCGTGGCCGGAGACCGATTTCGAGGTCGTGGCCGCAGTCTCATCGCAGGGCCGCATCATGGAAATCCCGCTCCGCTATGATCCCCACGCGCCCGGCGGCGCCCCCAGCCAATTTTCTTCGGAGCGCTGGATTCCTGGCAATCTGGGCGTTTATGAAATTACCGTCCGCGCGTATCAGAAGAGCACAGGAAATACGGGCGTGGATTTTACGACCGTGAATCTCCAGAGCTAATCGGACGC
Source organism: Bryobacteraceae bacterium (assembly GCA_030045355.1). Lineage (GTDB taxonomy): Bacteria > Acidobacteriota > Terriglobia > Bryobacterales > Bryobacteraceae > Palsa-89. Next base: position 983 of record JASIGB010000278.1, on the reverse strand, counting down.
CGCGGCCCGGCTACCATTTCACCGGCTTGCCGATTTCGAGCGCCCAAACTTTGGTGTGTTGCCCGGCCGCCTGCAACTGGCGTTCTAACTCCTGCGGCGTCCCGGTCAGGGCAGGGAATGGGAGACGTCACGATAGAAATATGAGCGAAAGGCCGGAGTCTTAGATAATTGGAATGACGCAGCGAATCCGGAAACTAGTGAGAAACTCGAGGCCCTGAGATCAGATTACGAGGCCCTTTGCGGCCAACCGTTCGCGCACTTCTATTGTCCGATTCTGTTCTGCGATGACGATGTTCCGCTCTGTCAAGCACACATTGTCAATCGGGCATTTTCGGGATCGAACAGGTCGTGGACCGTGCAACGAGCGGATGTTGATAGCTTCTACGGAAGCCGTTTTGAGGCGGACTTCGTCGATTCCCAGTATTTTGAGGGGTGGTCGCCGGAGAGCGCTATTGCAGATCGCGAGTTGTCTAGGCGGCTACGCCCCAAAGTTGTGCTGGGCGGTCGGGTCGTCGAGCACTTCAAACCGAGCGGGACGGTGCCAGAGAATTTCAGTGAGATCACGGTCGGAGGGCCCAGTGGGGAGCTCAAAATCGGTCTCAAGATACAGCATGACGATGCACTCGATGCCATGGCTAAGGGATGCGAAGTCGTCGTTGAGAGGGATCTTCAAACCCCAGCGTTTGTGTTCTTGCTTAAGGCAGCTCACCTGAGCCTTTTCCACATGCTTGGGTACCGCTACGCGTTGTCACCCGGAGGCCACTTCCTTGGAAGGACGATACTGGGGGATTTTTTCGTTGAGAATAGGCGACTCGAAAAGGCTGCGGTGGTCGCGAACGCCGCGAGGCATTTCCACGAGTTCGCCAACATGGTCCGTCCAGCAATAACCCCAACGTTCCGAGGGACAATTGATGACGGGCTACTGTTCGTCTGTGAGTTGGTCGACGGAACTCCGTGGGCGCTCCTAACGTTAGTCAGGACCT
>JASIGB010000277.1:0-4535 GCA_030045355.1 Bryobacteraceae bacterium | reverse complement strand
CTCCAGCACCGCATCCAATGGTGCCGCCCCATCCGGCAATCCACGAGAAAATGTAAATCCCGCGCTCGTGGTCGCGAGTGCCGGAAATCCGAGGTGTTGGAGGTAGCGCGCGGTCCCGATATCCCACGGATTGGGGATCACGAAACACCCGCTCTCATGCAATTTCCGGAACACGGCGCGGCGTGCCGCTACATCTGTTCTGGCCATCGTGAACCCCAAGAGGGAACTAGAGGGTAGCATAATAGGTACGGCCTCATAAGGAGATTCCGTGCCTATCTACGATTTCAAATGCCTGGATTGCGGCGAGCTGTTCGAAGCCCTGGTGCTGAAATCCCAGCCTGCTTGCCCCTCCTGCCAGAGCCAGAAGCTCGAACAGCAGATCTCGACGTTCAGTGTCGACACGGCCTCGATCCGGCAAAGCAATATCAGTTCCGCGCGAAAAGCGAACTCGAAGATCGCGCGCGACAAAGCCATCGCTGATCGGGAAGCCATCCTGCACCACGACGACTGACCGCGTCAAGGAACCCAGTGATCTGCCGCACCTGCGCCCAAGACGTTCCGGAATCCAGCCGCTTCTGTCTATCGTGCGGCGCGGCGCTCAATGGAGGCGCACCGCTGGTGACGCAGACCGTCGCCACCATGGCCGCGGCAACGCCGGCTTCCAACCCGGCCCCAGCCCGCACTCCTTCGCATCCACCGTTGTCCTCTTCGTCCTCGGGATCGTTGCCCGAAGGCCGCTTCCTTCCGGGCGCGTTACTGGCCGGGCGCTACCGCATTGTCGCGCTGTTGGGCCGTGGCGGGATGGGCGAAGTGTACCGCGCGCACGATCTCACGCTCGGCCAAGAGGTGGCGCTCAAGTTCCTGCCGGAAACGATGGCGCGCAATCCCGCCGCGCTCGGCCGCTTCTACAACGAAGTTCGCATCGCACGCCAGGTCTCGCATGCCAATGTGTGCCGTGTCTACGATCTTGGCGAAGTGGATGGCCAGGCCTACCTGTCCATGGAGTACGTGGATGGCGAAGACCTGGGAGCGTTGCTGCGCCGCATCGGGCGTCTGCCGCAGGATAAAGCGGTCGAAATCTCGCGGCAGTTGTGCGCCGGGCTCGCCGCCGCCCACGCCAAAGGCGTGCTGCATCGGGATCTCAAGCCCGCCAATATCATGCTCAACGGGCGCGGCCAGGTGGTGATCACCGATTTTGGACTCGCCGCGCTCGCCGCCGAAATTCCCGGCGACGAGATTCGCAACGGAACTCCCGCCTATATGGCGCCCGAACAACTGGCCGGAAAGGAAGTCACCGTGCAGAGCGATATTTACTCGCTCGGCCTGGTGCTGTACGAAATCTTTACCGGCAAACGTGCGTTTGAAGCATCCACGCTGGCCGAGCTGGTGCGCTTGCACACTGAAACCACGCCGCTCAGCCCGTCGACGCTGGTGAAGGAACTGGACCCCGCAGTGGAAACGGCCATTCTGCGCTGCCTCGACGCCGAGCCCTCGCACCGGCCGCATTCGGCGCTCGCGGTGGCCGCGCGGCTTCCCGGCGGAGATCCGTTAGCCGCGGCGCTGGCCGCCGGCGAAACGCCGTCACCCCAGATGGTCGCGGCTTCCGGCGAAACGGCCGCGCTGCCGTGGAAGATTGCCGTTTCGAGCCTGGCGATCGCTCTTGTGGGACTTTTCGGCCTTATGCTTGCCGCTGCCAGTTACAGCATGATTGAGAAGGCACAGCTCACCAAGCCGCCCGAAGTGCTCGCTGACAAGGCGCGTGAGTTGATTCAAAACTTCGGATATACGGCTCATCCTGCCGATACCGGTTACTCCTTCGGGAGCGACGACGATTTTGTAGCTGCCGCGGAAAAACGCGAAAAGTTCGCGAACTGGGATGAAATCGCTCGCAGCCGCCCGTCTCCGCTGCTGTTCTGGTACCGGCAAAGCCCCGAGCCGATGTGGCCCGAGGGGTTCCGGGATCAGACATTAATTCCGGGCATCCTCAACGAGGATGATCCACAACCGCACACGTCCGGCATGATCCACGTGCGTCTGGATCCGGAAGGCCGGTTGACGTATTTGGAAGCGCTTCCGCCGCAGAAGACGGACTCGCCCGGCCCCGCTTCCACACCGGATTGGAACGCGCTGTTCACCGCCGCGGGCCTCGACATTTCCAAATTTCAGCCCGCTGCCCCGCTCTGGAACTCGCTTGCGGCTTCCGACGTGCGTCAAGCCTGGACCGGTCAGTGGCCCGGCTTCGAGCAGCGCCCTCTGCGCGTGGAAGCCGCCGCCTTACACGGACGTCCGGTCTTCTTCTCGCTCATCGGCCCCTGGACGCCCGCCTCGCGGATGCCGGCGCCCAATCTCGCCACCCCTCAAATTATCGTTCGCATTCTGCTCATCGTAGTGTTACTTTCACCGGTCCTCGCGGCCGTCTTTCTGGCGCGATGGAATTTCGTCCGTGGAAAAGGCGACCGCCGCGGCGCGATGCGCCTAGCCGTACTCATGTTTTCCCTCCACATGGTGCTCTGGCTCTTCCAAGCTCATTTCTCTTCCGTGGGGAACTTTATTTTTCTGCTGTTCATGGCTATCGCGACGTCGCTGCTGTGGGGCGGCGGCGTGTGGGTACTTTACCTGTCGCTCGAACCGTATGTCCGCCGTTATTGGCCGCAAGCCATCATCTCCTGGACGCGCGCGCTCAGCGGACGCTGGCGCGATCCTCTGGTGGGCCGAGATGTGCTTTATGGAGCGATCCTCGGCGTTCTTTTCTGCGATTTATATGCCGTGCGCTTTTATCTGGTCGAGCGGCTGGGAGGGTCGCCGGTGATCCTCAACACCGCCTACCTTGGCAGCGCCCGGCAGGCCCTCGGCGCCTGGTTCTCACTGATCCCCAGCGACATCAGCGCCAATCTGGTTCTGTTCCTGCTTCTCTTTCTCCTGCGCGTGTTGCTGCGAAAGTCCTGGCTGGGCGCCGCGGCCTTCGTGCTGCTCTGGACCGCTCTGAAATCCGTGTCGTCGGATTATCCGGCTGTGGACTGGCCCATGCAGACGCTTCTATACGCGGTGCTGGCCGTGGGCGCTTTGCGCTACGGGCTGGTGGCGCTGGTCGTCGCTCTCTTTACGGCCGACATGACCCTGAACGTTCCCGTGACGCTCAATCCATCCGCCTGGTACTTCACTCCCACCATTTTGGCTGTGGCATCGGTCGCCGCGCTCGCCATCTGGGGTTTCTACACGGCGCTTGCCGGCCAGACGCCGTGGAAGACGCAGAGCTAGCGCGGCTCACGTAGCCGCGAGTCACTTTTGTTTCAACAGAATTTTCCCGGTGCGCTTCGAGCGCGCCGCAGGTAAGAATTGCCTCTAACGTCCTTGGAGATCACCGCTAAACCTATGAAATCCGCCAGCGGCGCATTTGGCACTTCACGGGCATAGATTGCCGTGAGGCGGATGCCCATGGCGCGCGAGATCTGGCTCACTCTCACGAACGTTTTCCGGACATTCTTCGAATGGTTCGGAGAACTCGCGCTGTTTTCGGCCCGCGTGGTTCGCGCCAGTCTTCGCGCCCCTTGGGAATCCGGAGAGCTCCTCCGCCAGTTGGATGCGATCGGATCGAAATCCTTCCCGCTGGTAGCTCTCGCGGGAGCCGCCACGGGCGTGGTGCTGGCGCTACAAACACGCGATAGCCTGACTCGCTTCGGCGCGCAGGCTCTGCTGCCGTCGGTGATCGTGTTCTCGCTCATCAAAGAAAGCGGGCCGGTGATTACAGCGCTGATCGTCAGCGGGCGCGTGGGCGCGGGTATTGGCGCCGAGCTCGGCTCCATGCGCGTCACCGAACAGATCGACGCCATGGAAGTCTCGGCCGTGAACCCGTACAAATTTCTGGCGTCCGCGCGCGTTCTGGCCTGCATTCTCATGCTGCCCCTGCTGACGATTTTGGCGGACGCTGCCGGAGTTCTCCTGGGATGGATCTCGGCGACTTTATCGCATCCCATTACTTTCACACTTTTTCTGCACAGCGGCCTCAAGGGCGCCGAAATGAGCGATTTCCTGCCGCCTACGTTCAAAACCGCCGTGTTCGGTTTGATCATCGGGATGGTTTCCTGCTTCCAGGGCATGCGCACGCGCGGAGGAACGGCGGGCGTGGGCCGTTCTGCCACCAGCTCCGTGGTTCTTTCCTCCATCTTCGTGATCGTGGCCGACGTCGTGCTGGTACGGTTCATCCAGGTGGTGTTTCCCTCATGAGACCGCGCGACAAGACGAAATCGCAAACGCCGGCCGGCGGCGCCACACAGCCGTTGGAAGTAAGCGCATTGCACAAATCTTTCGGGCGGCAACAGGTTCTAAATGGCGTCGATCTCAGCGCTGGGGCGGGTGAAACCGTGGTTGTCCTGGGGCGCAGCGGAACCGGAAAGAGCGTCCTGCTGAAGCTGATTGTGGGCTTGCAAAAACCCGATTCGGGATCCGTCCACGTCCTGGGTCAGGAGATTTCGCGCCTGGACTTGGATCGATTAAATGACGTCCGCAAGAAAATCGGCTTCTTGTTTCAGCAAGCG
>JASIGB010000276.1:0-3469 GCA_030045355.1 Bryobacteraceae bacterium | reverse complement strand
CCCTTACTTGGAGAGCCGATAGTCGACACCAAATTCATTGGCGATCGCCGCTAGCCGCGGGTCGGCAGTCCAGAGCTCCGCATCGCTCACCATGGCGGATGCCAGCAGGTGCACGTCGATCCAGCCGATGCCGCGCCCGTGCAGGTGACGGTGCTCGACGAACGTGACCACTTCTCGATGAGGGACCGTGGCCGCTTGCATCCTCAATTTATAATCGCCTAGAAGCTTCTTGCGGCCGCCACGATCCCCAATGAGCAACTCGCCGTAGACGAGTTCGTGGCCTACAACTTGATCGGCATTGAGGAGCCGTCCGAGTTCGCCTAAGAAAGGCTCGCGGCCCATCAGGAACCGAATCCAGACGGAAGTGTCCACCAAGACCATTAAGCGGTATGGTGCTTGACAGCCGGTTCTTCTCTCCGCCGAGGAACGTCCTGCGCATCCGGCTCGGATCCTCCCAGAGCCTTCAAACGCTGGTTTGCGGCACGGCGCACCAAGGCCTCCAGCCCCAGGCGCACCGTATCGGTATCCGTGGACGCCCCGCAAGCCGCCTTGGCTTCCTCCAGCAACGTCTGATCAATATTCAATGTCTTCTTCATATGTACGATTATGCCATACGAATACATCTTAGTCAACCGTACTTTGGGGTGACCTCGTTCCGGACAATCGACCGGAACCGCGAAGATCCTCATAATAGGCCATATCCTCTCCGGTCAGCATTTTGGTCAGCAGGATGATCTGGCCGGTGTGCATGGAAAAATGCTCCACTACATGAGCAATCGCCTCCAGAACCGACACGTCGTATCCTTGCGGAGTGATGCGTTCCGTCAGCCGGCCCCCGTGCAGGCTACGGATGATGGACGCGGCTTCAGTAACCCGAATCTTCAGCAGCTCAGCCAGTTCCCCAGGGGATTTGCCGCCGCGCGCGTCGAACTCGGAATCGCGGTGGCGATGGTCGGGCCATCCGGCGACGCCTGAACCGATCCACTGGCGAACGTTGCCTGCCAGATGCAAGGCCAGGTTGCCGACGGCGTTTTCGTTTTCAGAGCCACGCGTCCAAATTTGTTCGGCGGTTAGTCGCGCGAGACAATCCTGGATGCGGCCGTGCAGTTGTTCCAGCTTCTCGGCCGAGAACTGAAGAAAGATTTCCTCAGCCGTCACAAAACTTCTTCAGACCAGTTTTCCAGAATCGATTTCACCTTCGCAGTAAACTGGTCGGCGAGCGCGCCGTCAATGAGGCGATGGTCGAAAGTTAGGGCGAGATACGCCACGGAGCGAATGGCGATGGCGTCATCCACCACCACCGGCACTTTCTCCACGGCGCCCACTCCCAAAATCGCCACCTGCGGCTGATTGATCACCGGCGTCGCGAACACACTACCGAAGCTGCCGAAATTCGTGATGGAAAACGTTCCGCCTTGCACCTCGTCGGGCTTGAGTTGGCGCGAGCGGGCGCGCGTGGAGAGATCGACGATGGAACGCTGCAGCCCCACGACGTTCTTCTCGTCGGCGTTGCGGATCACCGGCACAATCAACCCGTTTTCGAGCGCCACGGCGATCCCGATGTTGATTTCGTTGTGATAGATGATGTTCGTGCTTTCGATGGAGGCATTGACGATCGGGTAGTGTCGAATCGCCTCCGCCGCAGCCTTGATGACGAAAGGCAGGAAGGTCAGCGAGTAGCCGTAGCGAGCCTGGAATTCGGCTTTGTTGCGCTCGCGCATCTTAGCGATCTTCGTCATGTCGGTCTTGTGGACCGTGGTGACGTGCGCCGAAACGCGCTTGGACATGACCATGTGTTCGGCGATGCGCTGCCGCATCACACTCATCGGTTCCACGCGCGCGCGCGGAGCTTCGGCGCGCGGCATAATCGCGGGGACAGGCGCTGGTGGAGCGGGCGCGCTAGGAACGGCGGGAGCGTAGACAGTCGGCGTCATGGCTGCTGGGACCGCGGGCGGCGCGGTCGCTTGTGCCATGGTCCGCGCGCCTTGCGCCGACATGTAAGCTTCCAAGTCCTGTTTGGTGATCCGTCCGCCCGAACCGCTGCCACGCACCTGGCGCAGATCGATGCCGTACTCGCGGGCCATCTTGCGCACCAGCGGCGAGAGCGGGCCGGCCGGCGATTCCACCTCCGATGCCGACGCGGGCTCTTCGACGGGAATCGGGTAAGGGCCGGCCGAGTGAGCCACTGGTTCAGGAATCCGTTCGGGGGCCGGACGCGCGGGCGGCGCAGGCGCGGGTTTCGATGCAGCCGCTGCAGGAGCAGGCGCGGGAGCGGCCGCCGGTTTTGTAGCCGCTGGAACAGCTTTCGCGGCTGCAGGCGCCGGAGCTGACGCGCCGTTACCGGAGCCTTCTTCGATGCGGCCCACTACGGTGCTGATCGCCACCGTCTTGCCCTCTTCCACCAGGACTTCCTTCAAGACGCCGGCCGTGGGCGACGGAATTTCCGTGTCCACTTTATCGGTGGAAATCTCAAACAACGGCTCATCGCGATCCACGTGTTCGCCGGGCTTCTTCAGCCACTTGGTCAGCGTGCCTTCCACGATGCTTTCGCCCATCTGCGGCATTACTACATCAGTCATGAATGTCTCCGTGTATAAACTTCCGCTCCCTCACGGGCCACCCGTCCTGCGTCCTTCGAGTCGGTATTCTCTAGTGCACGACTTCCGGTCGTCTCCGAGTGTACCGCCAGGTCGCGGCTCAGTTGTGCGTCGCGGCTCAGTTGCGTCTCGCGGCTCAAAAGGTCGCGGTCGAATACGCGCGCAAAACTCGTCGACAACGCGGCGAGCACTTGTTCGCGGCTAGCGTCCGATCCCAGTTCCCGCATGGAAGTGACCGGCTTGGTTAGCCCACAAGGAACGATGTACTGAAAGTAACGTAAATCGGTGGTGTGATTCAACGCGAAACCATGCGAAGTGACCCAGCGGCTGATATGCACGCCGATGGCGGCCACTTTCCTGCCATCTACCCACACACCGGTGCAGCCGGGAACGCGCCGGGCCACGATGTGAAACTCCGCCAGTGCCTCCATGATCGCCTGCTCGACCGTGCGAACGTAGGCGACCACGTCGCGCTTCCATTCTCGCAAATCCAGGATCGGATAGCCCACGATCTGTCCGGGGCCATGATAGGTGATGTCGCCGCCGCGGTTGGTGGGATAAAACTCGATGCCGGCGCTGCGTAGCGTCTCTTCGCTCGCCAGCAGATTTTCCGCGCGTCCGTTGCGCCCCTGCGTGATCACGTGCGGATGTTCGACAAAAAGAAGTTGATCGGGAATCAGTCCCTGCTTGCGTCTTTCGACCAGATCCTTCTGGATGGCCCATGCGTCGCCATAACGCATGCGGCCGAGATCCCGAACTTCAAGCATTGATGGTGAGCCCGTAGACGTTGTTGAACGCCTCGCCCATGGCTTCATACAACGTGGGATGCGCGTGGATGGTGCTCATCAAGGTTTCCACCGTCGCTTCGGCCT
>JASIGB010000275.1:0-5716 GCA_030045355.1 Bryobacteraceae bacterium | reverse complement strand
TATGTTCCAGCAGGTGCGCGTGCCCATCCTCGGTCTGGTGGAGAACATGAGCTACCTCGAATGTCCGCACTGTCAGGAGCGCATCGACGTCTTCAGCCACGGCGGCGGCAAAATGACCGCGGAGGCCATGCGCGTGCCGTTCCTGGGCGAGCTGCCGCTCGATCCCGCGGTGCGCATCGGGGGCGATTCCGGCCAGCCTGTCACGTTGGACGACCGGGGCGCCGCGTTCGTGGCCGTCGCCCGCGAAGTAGAGCGCCGCGCCGCGGAAGAGAGCGGCAAAAAAGGTCCTTCGATTCAGATCGAAGAATAGCCGGCCTAAGACTTCTTTCTCCTGCGCGCATAAAGGTACGCGGCATAGGCGACAATCAGCACGCCGGCGGCAATGGACGCGATCGTCAGGTTGTGTTCGACACTCTTGATGATCTGCTCCCAATTCGGCCCGAAATGATAGCCGAGGAACAGAAACGTGCTCACCCAAACCAGCGCGCCGCTGTAAGCGAAGGCTGCAAACCCGTGATACTCGAGTTTGGAAGTCCCCGCCACGATGGCCGTGAAGTGCCGCACGCCGGGGATGAAATAGCCGATCGCGAGCGCCCAATGCCCGATGCGGTTGAACCAGTCATGCACCCAGCGGATCTGATCGTCCCGAACGTGCAGCAGGCGCCCCGCGCGCGAGTGCAGAACCTTCCAACCGAGCGTGCGTCCGAGGATATAGCTGCACGTGATGCCGCACATGCTGCCGCCCAGCGCGCTGAAAAACACCGGAATGGCGTGCAAGTCGCCGCGATAGATCAGAAAACCGCAGCCGGTGAGCAGAAATTCGTCGGGAAGCGGGATGCCGATGATCCCGAACGTCAGCAAACCGAAGATAGCGAAGTAGCCATAGGTGGCGACCCACTGAAGAACGGCGTTTTCCAACCAGCGATGATAACAGCCCCGATGATACAGCGATGACGGCGAAGTCGCCGGTTCGGCTATTCTGGAGCGAAAGGTCAACTGAATGCAACCAGCCGCCATCGGGATCCGGCCGCACTCCGGTTGGGCTGCCGTGGTGCTGGCTACGGGAGGTCCGGGCGCGATCCAGGTGGTCGCCCGAAGAAGAATCGCCATCACCTCTCCGGATATCCGGGGAGCAAATCAGCCGTATCATTTCGCCAAAGACCAAGTGGACCAAGCACAAACTTTGCCCGATGCCGAGCGGTATCTCGCGCGCTGCGCTCGGGCGTCGGAGCAACTTGCCTTCGCCGCCCTGGGGGAGATCGTTGCCGATAGCCGCCCAACGCGCGTGGTGAGCTGTGCGATCTTGCTTGCGGCCGGACGCGCGTTGCCGCCGCTCGCGGGAATTCTCTCGTCCCATGCTCTCATTCACACCGCGGAAGGAGAGTTCTTTCGTCAATGTTTTCGGACAGCCGGCGAACGGCTGAAGTTGCGCGTCAGTGGGATCCGGGAGAAGGACCTGGACCAAGCCGCGCTGGCCTCATTCGGGCCGAAAGCGAATGCCCTGAAGCGCGAGATCGCCGGGCTGGGCCGCACACTAGGGCCGCCTTGGACGGCCGACCAGAAGAATGCCTGCCTGGCCGCGCTGCTGGCACTCGCGGTTCCCGACACTTGATCCGCGAAAGCCTAGCCGGCGGTCTTTCTGGCGGGCGTCACGGCCTTGCCCGGCATCACCGAGAAAAACTCAATAAAGCGCTTCTTCGGCTCCGGCGCGGCCGTGGGCTTGGCTTCGAGCATGCCATGCGCCAGGGCGCCGAACTGCCGGCCGAGTTCGCTCGACGCCTCCACCCACCGGCCGGCCGTCATGGCGCGTTGGACGCCCTGATAGTCGTTGGGGAAGGTCATGTAAATCGGAATGCCGAGCAATTGCTCGATCTGCTGCGGGGAGATCAGCGAGCGCTTGGGGCAGCGGTTCAGCAGCACGCTCACGCGCTCGCCCAGATCCAGTTGCTTGAGGTATAGATATTTTTCGCGCGCCAGATGCAGCGAAGGAATCTCCGGAGTGCACACCAGGAAAATACGCTTCGATTCGTGCATGATCTCGAGCGAATAGCGCTCCAGATTGCCCGACATGTCGAAGCACAGCGCCGCGTAGTTGCGCCGCATGAATTCCATCAGATTGCGGATGTGGGCCGGCTCGATGCGAAAATCCGGATTCAGCTTCCCGGCGTGCAGCACGTCCAGTTTTTCCAGCGTGGTGACCATGGTGGGCCACAAACTCTCGTCCATCTCCAGGGCGTGCTCGGCGGCGTCGATGACGCTGTAGGCGTTGTCCAGTTTGAGCAGAAATCGCATCATGCCGGAGTTGAGGTCGAAATCCGAAAGCAGAACCGAGGTTTCCGGAACGCGCGACATGGCCACCGCGGTGTTCATGGCCACCGTCGAGGTTCCCACACCCGCCTTAGACGGCAGGAAACTGTAGACGTGATTGGTGACCTCGATCGCCGGCGGACGCGTTTGGATGGCTTCCTTGATGCGCAGCAGCGCATCCACCAGCGCCTGGCGATCGAACGGCAGGGAGGCGAACTCCCGAATCCCGGCGCGCATCACTTCCAGCAGTATTTGCGGGTCCACGAACCGGCTTACCGCCACGATTTGCACACCCGGCGTGTTTTTTTCCACCTCGCGCGCGATCTCCATCGCCTTCACCGTTGACTCGGTGCTCACAAACACCACTTGCGGTGCGTGCGCGCGCAGAAAACGCAGCAACTCCAGCGAGTTCGGGTAGTGATCCATCGTTCGCGTGACGCTCACAATCCCGATTTCCGTCAGAATCGCCTCGAGCCTCTCATTTAGGTCGAGATCCGGACAGATGATAATGCCTCTAAGCATCGCCTGACACTCCTTGATGTAGACTAAGGCTTCAACACCGGATCAACAATTGGCTCTTGGTACTAGATATGAGCCCGGATCGCCCTAGCAAGAGCGCCGATCCTAGTCCTAAACTAAGGCAAACCACTTACCCCTTTGGCGGGCTAGTATCCTGGAGAGATCCTGATGGCCAAACGCATCGCAGTGTTTTGCGGGTCCAGTCCGGGCGCTCGTCCGTGTTACCGGGAAGCGGCGGCATCTTTGGCGCGCTATCTGGCCGCCCAGAATATCGGCATTGTGTATGGCGGCGGAAACGTAGGATTGATGGGCGCGCTCGCCGACGCGGCCCTGGAAGCGGGCGGCGACATCATTGGCGTGATTCCGGAATCGCTCGGGCGCAAGGAACGCGCTCATACCGGCCTGGCGGATTTGCGCGTGGTCGGCTCGATGCATGAAAGGAAGGCTCTGATGGCGGAGCTGGCCGATGCCTTCATCGCGCTGCCCGGCGGTTACGGAACGTTCGAGGAGTTCTGTGAGGTTCTCACCTGGACGCAGCTGGGATTGCAGCGCAAGCCCTGTGGGATCCTCAATGTGCATGGCTATTACGATCGCCTGTTGGAGCTCTTCGATCACGCCGTCGCCGAACAGTTCGTGCATCCGGAACATCGCCGCATGGTGATCTCGGCGAGCGATCACCGAGCGCTGGTCGAAAATCTGTTGCAGTACAAGCTGCCCGCGGTCGATAAATGGCTGGAGCGGAGCGAGACGTAGATGCTGGGAGCCAAGCGAAACGTGAGAACGCCGGTTAATCGCGCCGCCACCATTTATCATGTACGTATGAGGTTTCTGCTCGCCGCGGCGCTGGCGGCCTGCGGAATCTGCGTCCCGGTCGCGGCGCAAGTGATTCCGTTTGAATCGAACGGCCTGCTCTATAAGACGCTCACCAAGGGCGGCGTCACCGTGATGTTCGCCTACTTGCCCGCGCATTTGAAGGAATATTCGATCATGCAGGTATCGATCTCCAACGGTTCGCCGATCTCCTGGACCGTGAAACCGGAAGACTTCAGCTATCGCCAGACGGACGGTACGGTCTGGCAAGCCTCGCCGGCTCTCTCGGTAGTGAACAACCTGCTCGCCAAAGCGGGACGGCACGACGTCATCAAGTTGGTGACCACCTACGAGCGCGGCGTCTACGGCAACGAGCATATGCAAACCACGAACGGGTACGAAGCGCGCCGGCAAGCCGCGCTGGCCGAAGGAGTCTCGGCCAGGCTGAAAGCCGGAGCTGCGGCGTCGGCGCTGGCGCTGGTCACCACCAAGCTGCAGCCCGGCGAATCCACCGACGGGGCAATCTTTTTCCCCAGCAGCGGAAAGTTCCTCGCCGCGGGAACCCTGGTGGTCCATGCCGCGGCCGAAGTGTTCGAATTCCCCTCCGACGGCGAACCGGTTACGAAGTAGCTTTGCTCGGCTCCGACTGCGTCGTCGCCTCCGGGGTTGGCGGTTGGCGATACAGGCACTGCCGAGGTAGCTTTCGAGCAGTAAGGACAACCGGACTGGTGTCACGAGAAAGGGGCGGGCCGCTCGGAAAAGCAGAAGTCTGCGCCGTGCAACCAGCACGTCTCTTCGGCCTCATGCGCATCGCGCCGCAAGGATTTGACCGAAAATAGCTTCGGCGAGCCGATCTGTTTCGCCAGCATCGCGTTCATTTCGGCGTCGCGACCGCTGGTGGACGAATAGATCATCACCAGCGACACCGGACGCGCCGAATAATTCTCGGCCTCACGCTCGACCAGCATCATGATGCCTTTGCCGATGCGTGGGCCCACGTCGAAGGTCAGCGGCAGCAGCAACCGGCCGCCCTCGGCCAGCCGGTCCAGCCACAGCGCGCGGGGGTGCGTGACGCCCGCGTTGATGAACACGACGTCCACTGGACCCGGATCGAATTCATTGCCGTCTCCAGCGTGCAGTTCCACGTTCGGCCACGGCGCCAGGTTCGCTCGCGCGCGTGCAGCCAAGTCCGGATCCACCTCAATCGCGGTCACGCATCCCTCAGGCCCCGTCATCTCACTGAGAATCGCCGAAAAATAACCCAACCCCGCTCCCAGGTGGAACGCGCGCTCGCCGGGCGCAATCTCCAGCGCGTCCAGCCAGGACGCCAGCGTGGCCGGATGACCGTTGTTCAGGTTGCGCGCCGGGTCAATCACCACCACGATGTTGTGATACAGCCGGCGCGGGTCGGCGTCTTCGGTCTCGCGATGCTGGAGGCGCGCCGCCATCATCTCCAAAGATCCGATCTGCCACGGTCCCGGTCCTAGAAAGTTCTCACGCGGCACTTTCGCAAGAGCCTCCACCAGCGCGCGGGAACGCAACGCCGCGACGGAGGCGATCTCTTCGGCATAAAAACGCCGGTAATCTTCGAGCGATGCGATCATAGATCCTCCAGTTCCCGCCGCGCCCGGTCCAGAATCTCTTCCACGCGCTTCTTCATCTCCGGATCGTGCGAGGCGTGTTTCATGGCCGTGGTCGCGGCCTTCAATAACGGACCGAGCGGGCTACCACCAATCCATTGCCCCCATGTGCCCCAATCCGACGTCCGCCGCCAGATATTTTCCGCCGTTCCATGTTCGCGCTCCAGTTCCTTTGCGCCCAGGTCGGTGAGCTGGTAGACCCGTTTGCCGTCTTTGGTCTCCGAGACGATCATCCCCTCGTCTTCGAGCTGTTGCAGCGCCGGGTACATGGTGCCCGCGCTCACGCGATAGCTGCCGCCCGAGCGTGTCTCCAGCGCCTTCATCAGGTCGTAGCCGTGGCGCGGCTTTTCCGCCAGCAGCGATAGAATCGCAATCCGCACTTCGCCCGAGCCGAAGAACCGTCCCCTTCGGCCCCAAGGGGCATCCCACATCCAGGCGCG
>JASIGB010000274.1:0-4269 GCA_030045355.1 Bryobacteraceae bacterium | reverse complement strand
GACTACATTGTAGCCGTTCGTTTCGGGTCGATTGTGTTGGAGCGAGCGCAGTCGGATCGTGGAGCGGCAGAAGGCTGGAAGGGAAAGACAGGGAGACAAGGTAGATGAAGGAGACAAGGAATACGGGGGAGACGAGGAAAGCCTAGAATCAAGGTATGGTTGCGCGAGTACTTGCTGCGCTGCTGGCGTGCGCTGCTGTGCCCGCCTTCTGCCAAAGCGGCGACCTTGCGGTGGGCAAGCTTCTCGTGGCCAGCCGCGACCTGGGAGATCCGAACTTCGCCAAGGCCGTGATTCTTCTGGTGCGCTTCGACGCCGATCAAGGCGCGGTGGGCCTCGCGATTAACAAGCGCACGGACATCCCGATTTCGCGCGCGTTTCAGGATCTGAAAGAAGCCAAGGGCCGCAGCGATCCCATTTACATCGGCGGCCCGGTGGAGCTAAACACCGTGATGGCGCTGCTGAAGACCGAGAGCAAGCCGGACGGCGCGAGCCGCGTGTTCGGCGACGTATATCTGATCAGCGACAAGGACCTGTTGACCCAGACGCTGGCATCGAAGGCCGAGGCAGCCGTGTTTCACGCCTATGTGGGATACGCGGGCTGGGGCCCGGGGCAGTTGCAGCACGAGGTGGAGCTAGGGGCGTGGCATATCCTGCCGGCGGACGCAGCGATGGTGTTTCACGCCGATCCCGATGCATTGTGGGAGAAGCTGATCAAGCAGACCGAGCTGCAGATCGCGCGCGCGGTCACTTATACGCCGCGACTCCGGTAACGCGCTCGCCGATCACCAGCGTGTGGATGTGATCGGTGCCTTCGTAGGTTTTCACCGTTTCGAGATTGCACATATGGCGCATGATGGGAAATTCGTCCATGATGCCGTTGGCGCCCAGCAGGTCGCGGCTTAAGCGCGCGCATTCGAGCGCCATGGCTACGTTGTTGCGCTTGAGCATCGAGATGTGCGCGGGCTCGATTTTGCCCTGGTCCTTGATGCGCCCCGCGTGCATCGCGAGCAGTTGCGCCTTGGTGATTTCGGTGATCATCCAGGCGAGCTTTTCCTGGACGAGCTGATGGCTCGCGATAGGCCGGTTATCGAACTGCTTGCGGTCGATGGAATACTGGCGCGCGGTTTCGTAGCAATCCATGGCGGCGCCGATCACGCCCCATCCGATGCCATAGCGCGCCTGCGAGAGACAGCTCAAGGGCGCTTTGAGGCCTTGCGCCGCGGGCAGCATGGCGCAGGCGGGGACGCGGCAATCGGAAAGTGCGAGGCTGGAGGTGACCGAAGCGCGCATCGAGAGCTTGCCGTGAATTTCGGACGTAGTAAATCCGGGCGTACCGCGCTCGACCAGAAATCCGCGAATGCCTTGATCCGTGCGGGCCCAGACGACGGCGACGTCGGCCATGGAGCCGTTGGTGATCCAGGTTTTTTCGCCGTTGAGGACCCACCCATCGCCGTCCTCGCGAGCGCGCGTCTGCATGCCCGCGGGATTCGATCCGAAGCCGGGCTCGGTGAGGCCGAAGCAGCCGATGGCCTGGCCCGATTGGAGCTTGGGCAGCCAGCGCTCCTTTTGTTGGGGCGAACCGTATGTGTGGATGGGATACATGACGAGCGCGCCCTGGACCGAAACGAAGCTGCGCAGGCCGGAATCGCCGCGCTCGATCTCCTGCATGATGAGGCCGTACTCGACGTTGCTCAATCCCGCGCAGCCATAGCCTTCGAGGTTCGCGCCAAGGAAGCCGAGCGCGCCGATTTCGGGGATCAGCTCCTTGGGAAAGCGCGCGTCGCGGTAGCAATCGCGGATGATGGGGATGACGCGGTCCTCGACGAATTGGCGGGCGGTTTGGCGAACGAGGAGTTCCTGTTCGGAGAACAGGGAGTCGATCAGCAGGTAATCGACGCCGGGAAAGCGGGGCATGGGCTTATTGTAAGGGATTGATGCGTTCCGATGCAGTATGATTAACTAGTCGTTAGCTAGTCATTTTTGCAGGAGCAGGTTGATGGGAACGGTTACGGCACTGGAAGCAAAGACGCGATTTGGAGAACTGCTGGAGCGGGTTGCCCAAGGAGAAGAGATCGTGATTACGCGGCACGACAAACCAGTGGCTCGAATCGTACCGGAGGGGCGAGATCTCGAACGTGTGCGCAGAGCGGTGGACAATATGCGCAAGCTGCGTGAGGAGATGGCCAAACGCAAAGGTTTTAAGCCCCTCACCGACAAAGAAATCAAGGATGCGATCAACGAAGGGCGCAGGTGACCGCGGGGTTTGTTGCAGACTCGTCCGTTGCGATAGCTTGGGTTGTCCTCTCCCAGTCCCGTCCTGAGACGGACCAGCTTGCAGAAAAATTGAAGGCCGGCACTATGTTCGTCGTTCCCGTGTTGTGGGCCTTCGAAGTCGCCAATGCACTGCTCGTACTTCGGCGACGCCGTCGAATCGAGATCCATGAATATCAGCAAGGGCTGCATTATTTGAGCGACTCGCGGCCCCTGGTTGATGAGGAAGGACCTCGACTCGCATTCACGGAAGTATCAAAACTCGCGGCTGAGCACGAGCTATCGCTGTACGATGCGGTGTACCTGGAGTTAGCCCTGCGGCGCGGGCTGCCCCTGGCCTCACGTGATTCGGCGCTGAACAAGGCGGCCAAGCGCGTGGGCGTGCGAACGCTGCTTTAAACGTCCAAATTGCGGACGTCGAGCGCGTTCTCTTCGATAAATTTGCGCCGGCTCTCGACGTCCTCGCCCATCAGCGTGGAGAAGATGCCTTCGGTTTCGGCCAAGTCTTGCAGATCCACCTTGAGCAGCGTGCGGGTCTCGGCGTTCATGGTTGTCGCCCAGAGCTGCTCGGCGTTCATCTCGCCCAGGCCTTTGTAGCGCTGGATGGAAACTTCTCGCGTGCCTTCGCCCTTCACGTATTCCAGCAGCTCGCGCCAGTTGGCGCGCGTCTCGGCTTCGGATTTACCTTCCTTAATCGTCTTGAACGGCGGGCGGTTGAACTTGGCCACCTGCCGCGCGAGCGCCCGCATGCGGCGGTACTCGGGCTGGACGGCCAAGTCCACCGAGATGCCGCGCTCGGCGTTCATGGGGTCGTGGTAAATCACTTTCCACGCTTCGTGTTCTTCCTCGCGCTCGAGCTTGGCTTCCACTTTCGCCGCCTTCAGGGCCGCCAGCAGCGCTTCCAGATTGCTTTTCTCCTGGAAATCGGCCTTGGTATCGAGCTTCAGATCGATGTTGGCGAGCGCCTCCACCACGCGAGGGTCGCGCGTGCGGCGTTCCACGCGGCGGACCATTTGCTGCAGCTCATCGAGCGAGACCAGGAACGCGCGCAGCTCGGCGCCTTCCAGTTTCGTGCCGTCCATGGCTTCCACGATCAGGTTCTCGGTGGCGCGGCGCAGAATCTCGCGCGTAAATTCCTTGTCGTCCTTGATGTACTTCTGCGACTTGCCCTTCTTGATCAGGTAGAGCGGCGGCTGGGCGACAAAAACGTGGCCGCGCTTAATCAGCTCCTGCATATGGCGGAAGAAGAACGTCAGCAGCAGAGTGCGGATGTGCGAGCCGTCCACGTCGGCGTCGGTCATGATGATGATCTTGTTGTAGCGGAGCTTGGTGGCGTCGAAATCCGTGAGCCCGATGCCGGTGCCGATGGCGGTGATCATGGAGCGGATTTCCTCATGGCCGAGCATCTTGTCATAGCGCGCTTTCTCGACGTTGAGGATTTTGCCTTTGAGCGGGAGAATGGCTTGGTAGCGGCGGTCGCGGCCGGACTTCGCGGTGCCGCCGGCCGACTCGCCCTCGACCAGGAATAACTCGCAACGCTCGGGATCTTTCTCCTGGCAATCGGCGAGCTTGCCGGGCAGGCCCCCGGAATCCATGGCGCCTTTGCGGCGCGTCAAATCGCGGGCTTTGCGGGCGGCTTCGCGAGCGCGCGCTGCATCGATGGCCTTCCCGACGATCTTGCGCATCACAGAAGGGTTCTTATCGAAGTATTCGCCGAGCTTTTCATTCACCAACCGCGTCACGTCGCCGGCGATGTCGCTGTTCAGCTTGCCCTTGGTCTGGCCTTCGAACTGTGGCTGCGGCAGCTTTACGCTGACCACGGCAGTCAAGCCCTCACGCACGTCGTCGCCGGTGAGGTTCTTTTCCTTGTCGTCCTTGAAAAGGCCAGCCTGCTGGCCGTAGTAGTTGATGGTGCGAGTGAGCGCTGTGCGGAAGCCGCTTAGGTGCGATCCACCGTCGACGGTGTTGATGTTGTTCGCGAAGCTGAAGACGCTTTCC
>JASIGB010000273.1:0-3156 GCA_030045355.1 Bryobacteraceae bacterium | reverse complement strand
GATCCGGCTGACCTTGGGGCTGAAAAAGGAGCGCCCGTCCGTCACGGCCTCGATGGCGAGAATCAGTTCGGCTTTGACGGCGTCCTTCAGCAAATAGGCGCGAGCGCCGGCCTTGAGCGACCGGATGACGTAGCTCTCGTCGTGATGCATGCTCAGGATGACGACGCCGATGTGGGGGTGTTGTTCGACGATACGGCGCGTGGCCTCGATGCCGTTCATGTTGGGCATGGCGATGTCCATCACCACGACGTCGGGATGCTGCTCCTGGGCCAGGCGCAGGGTTTCTCGACCGTCGGCCGCTTCTCCCACCACGACGAAACCGGGTTGGCGCTCGAGTAATAATCGCATGCCGTCGCGGAGGATGTTGTGATCGTCAGCGAGCAATATGCGAATCGGCTCCATCCGCGAGACCTCCGTTCCATACCAGATCGGTGGTCTCCGCCGGTGCCGCAGCGGCAGCCTGGATTTGATCCCTCGCGGCAGGCTGCGGAGAACTTTCCGGGATCGCCGCCAGCGGCAAGGTGACGCGCAGCAGAGCGCCGCGCCCGGGCCGCGAATCGATGTGGAACGTGCCGCCCAAGTGCCGCGCGCGCTCTTCCATTCCGAGCAGTCCCAATCCGCGGACGCGCTGGGGATCGAATCCGCTGCCGTCGTCCTGCACGCTGACCAGGATTTGGCCGTCCTGTTGCACCACGCGCACCTGCACGGCGCTGGCCTGGGCGTGCTGCGCGCAGTTGTTGAGAGCCTCCTGCACCACGCGATACACGCAGGTTTTGTGTTCCTCTGGCAGCTCGCCGGACATTTCGGCCCCCAGTTCATTGGCCACCTGGATGCGCAGGCCGGTGCGTTTGCCGATCTCGCGCGCCTGCCACTCCAGCGCCGGCAACAACCCGAAATCGTCCAGCATGGACGGGCGCAACAACAGCGCCATATTGCGAATCTCGTTCATGCCTTTTTCGGCTACGCCGCGGATGGAATCCAGGTGACAGCGGACCTCGGGCGCGGGATCCAGGTCGAGAAGATTTTCGGCTTCCATCAGCACCGCCGAAAACGCCTGGCCCACTTCATCGTGCAGCTCGCGAGAAAGCGCCCGGCGCTCGTCTTCCTGGGCGCGCACCAAGCGCGCGGAAAGCTCCTGGAGGATCGCGCGCGCGTGCACAGTGTCGGCCAGCCGCTCGTGGACTTCGCCTTCCAGCTTCAGGATGTGAAAAATCGTGCAAGCGGCGAGCGTGGCGCCGCCGATTAGCGACACGGCGATCATCGTCAGCAACCCGAGCTGCAGCCTTCCAAACAGGTCGCCCAGTTTCGCATCGCCGCGCCGCAAGGCGTCTTCATTCAGCGCCTCAATACGGTCGGCAATCTGCAACATGGAGGTGCGCCGGGGCACCAGTTCTTCATAAAAAAAGGCATCGCGGTATCTTCCGCGGTCTTGGCCGGTCCAGGCCCAAGTGCGATCTAGCACTTTCCAGTACGCCTCGATCTGGGACCGCAGGTCCTGAAACGGTGCGGCTTCCTCCGGCTCGAGCGCTTCGGCGTAGCTCGCGAGCGCAAGCTGGGAATCGCGCCGCAGCCCGTCGAGAGCAGCCAATTGCGCCTGTGCGAAGGCCTGTTCCGGCGCGAGGAGGGCGTCCCGCACCACAGTGCCTGAGAGATAAATATCAGACCGGATCCGCTCCAGGGTGCGATTTCGTGCCAGGAACCGTGCCTGTAACGTGGTGTCGTTTTGGCGCAGGCTATTGAGGAACCACAAGGCGCCCGTTTCGGCTGCCGCCATGATGAGCAGTAGGCCGCCAAATCCAGCCACAAGAACCACTCCCGGACGCTGCCGCATGCCTTTCTTAGTGTAGCGGGCCGCGGTTTGACGTGCCGGTAGCTCCGTGGCGGAACGAAACCACATCTTCTCTAAGGTAGAACCGCAACATGAATACGGGAATCGCGTCCATCCTGTATTGGGGCCGGCGGGGCCTGCATTAAGGGAACGTCATATGGGGAAATACAGTTCCAACGGGATTCTTTTCCGGGGTTACCCGTCGTTATTCTGTAAATACAAAAGCTTAGGAGGCTTTGGATGATTCCTAGAATTCTGGCGGGCGCGGCCCTGACAGCGCTCTCTCTAACATTTGCCGGTTGTGCGAAGAAGGTGGCCGCGAAGGCTCCGCCGCCGCCGGCTCCGGTGCAGACCGCGTCCAACACTCCGTCGTCGAGGCCGGCGCCTGCACAGAGCACGCCCTACACCCCGGCGGCCACTACTCCGCGGTCCAAGTACCCTGACGCCGCCACGCGTGCGACGATCCAGGAACTGTTGAACCGCATTCAGGATGCTTACTTCGATTACAACAAGCACGATCTGCGGCCGGACGCCGAAGCTGCTCTGAAGAAAGACGCGCAAACGCTGGCCGACATCATCAAGCAGTATCCGGACTTCAAGCTCACGGTGGCAGGCTACGCCGACGAGCGCGGATCGGATGAGTACAACATGGCGCTGGGCGATGCGCGCGCCAAGCAGACCAAGGAATATCTGGCCAGCCTGGGCCTGCCGGCCAATCAGCTCGCCACCATCAGCTACGGTAAGGAAATGCCCGTCTGCACCGAGCACGACGAAGATTGCTGGCAGAAGAACCGCCGCACGCACATCACTCAGGCGCAAGCCAACTAATCCCCTCCTCAATCCGCAACTGCGGGCCCCGGCGCAAAAATCGCCGGGGCTTTCATTGTTATTGTGAGGCGACCGTTACCGTTCCGAAGCCTTCATAGCCTCGTAGGACTTAAGAAAGTCCTTCACCCGATCTCTCTTGACAAATGGGGTACGGAAGAACGGATCGACGGTCGCATTGAAAAGGGCCGGATTGTCGAAAGGAATCATGTGCGTCGCGTTGGGAAAGATGCAGAGTTGGCTGTTGGGAATGTGGTGATAAATCTGGAGGGTGTGTTCGTCGATGATCAGATCGTGATCGCTGGCTAGAATGAGCGCGGGCGCGGTGATTTTTTCGAGAGAGGCTGGATCGATGTGCGGCTCGTCGAGAACCAGTTGGCCGACCTTCAATTCTCGCTTGCCTTGGGCGGTCGCGCGAATATTCGCCGGGATCGAATCGAGCTGAGACTTCGCCATCGCGATGACTTCCGGGTAGGCCCCTTTGGGATCCAGATTGGCAGCCA
>JASIGB010000272.1:0-4090 GCA_030045355.1 Bryobacteraceae bacterium | reverse complement strand
CTGCGATCGAATCCGAACGCGTTCCAGAACAGCGCGTCGCTCAACAACAGCAGGGCGTAGACGCTGACCATGGTCAGGTAATTGTCGCTGATAAACGTGCGTTCGCTGGTGGCCGGGCCGAAGGCAATGGGAGCCCAGATCAGCAGGCCGAACGAAAATCCCATCAGGAACAGGAGGCGAAAGCGCGGAGCGCGGCTCAGGAAGCGCAGCTCTTTTTCGATGAGCGCGGCCAGGGGATCGCGCAGGAGGGCGTTCGGCAACTGATACCACCACTCCAGGCGGCTGACCCTGCGTTTCGTGGAAGAGCCGCGGGCGGAGGCTTCGGCGGCGTCGAAGCGCAGGGTGCGTTCGAACTGTGTGCGTCCGAAGAGATAAGCCACCAGCACCCAGGCCAGCATGACGGCTAGGCTGGTCCAGGAAAATTCGCCCAGCGCCAGGCGCGCGGTGGCAGTCCAGGGCGAAATGGCCGAAGGTTGGCCGCCAAAGAAGTGTCGCAGGCGGGCTTGCGAGCCATGGAAGACGAGCAATTGCGGAAGCGCCGCGGTGAGAATCACCAGAAAGATGACGATTTCGCGGATGCGCTTGTGGGCGAGCAGCCGAGCGAGAAGATCGCGAATGCCGGTGGAGCAGAACAGGTTGAAGAGCACGAACAGCGCGAGCGTGAACGGCGCCCAGAAAGGCACATCGGGATTGATGAGCAGTCCGACGCCGGCTCCGATGAGGAGCAAAAGCATTTCGACGCCGGTAGTGACGCGCAGAATCACTTCGATGGCGAACAGGGCACGCTTGGGGATGGGGTAAACGAGCAGCTTGCGCAAGTCGAGCGATGCGCCCATGGAGCTCATGAGCACCGGGATCACCTGCCAATAGAGCAACACGAGCAGTAGCGCAAAAGGCAGCAGGGTGTGGAAGGGAGCGAGCTCCACGGGGCTTGCCAGCAGCGTCCCGGCGAGAACCGCCAGAAAGACGAAAGCTCCATACCAGAAGACGGTCAGAACGCCGGTGAACAGCAGGCCGGCCACGCTGGCGCGCGGCAGGTGGTTGCGCACGCTGCGGAATTGGGCCCAAACGATGGCGGTGATTTGGTTCCACATGGGCTACAGGTCCTCTTCCCACGCTGCTTGCCGTTGTTGAAGGCCGGATGCGTTCTCAGTATACAGTCCGCAGCCGGGGGATCGGCTCCGGCTGGGGCCGTCGCCTCCGGGGCTGGCGATTGGGGAGACAGGCGGTATGGACGGTTTGGGGTGGGAGAGCATGTGTGAGGCCCGGCGAAACTTTTTCGCAAAGGGCGTAGTTGTGGGGAAGATCTGGGGTGCGGGAACGCGAGGCAATCAGTTCGAGGATGGCACGCGCGGCTGGCGTTATTGTGCGCGGGCGAGGAGGAAGTGAATGAGAGTGAGCGGGAAAAGGGTCAGCCGCGAGAGTCACCGGCGTTATCGGCTGGCCGGCCGTCTGCTGCACTGGGCGAGGTACGGAGCGTGGGGCGCTTGGCGTTCGTAATATCCGAGAAGCCATATATAGCGCTTTGGTCCAGATCGCCGGTGGTCCAAGACGAGTTGCGCGACCGTCGTGGCAAGGTGCGAGACGGCTGCTTCTGACTCACGCCGTTTCCGTGACCTGCCACGAATCTTGAACCCCAGTTACTGATACGTGCTGTTGGTCGAAAACGAAGCGATTCCAAAGGCGATGCCGTAGTCGAGGCCGTTGGCGGTAAACGAGGTGAGCGAAGTGGAGTTCTCCAGGCTCGACGTCCCCGACCCTGCGGGCATGGCCGACAAAAGGTATGGCGGCACGGTGGCGGTGAGCGCCGATTGCGAAAAGATGCAGGTGTAAGTGCCGCTTACCATCGACGAGGCCGAGCTGCCGCTCACGATCACCCAAGAGTCCGGCGCGCCGTCTGTCCAGGTATAAGTCAGCCCGGCGCTTCTCGTAACCGTTGCTACATCGGTCTGATTGGTCCAATTTATGAGCGGGCCGGGGAAACTAATCGTGGTACTGAATGGCCCTACGGCGTTCGCTCCAGAACCGCCCGAGCCGTTGAAAGTAAAGGCTCCTCCCGAAGTCGGAATCGCCGCGGATGGGACCTGCGCATCGTACTCGTAAGGATTGGTTGGTGACGCTTGCAACGTGATCGCGCTGCCGCCGGGCGGGGTAACGGTGATGGTCCCCGGATTCAGCGCAGTGATCGTGGGGGTTGTGGCGTTGCTGGCGAGGGTTTCACTGAGCGAGCAGCTTCCCACCGAAAGCCCGGCGCTGCCAGCCAGGGAGTTCGACCCCGTGACCTGCTCGAACAGGCCGGTGGCCCCGCTAATCGTAGATAAAGCGCCGCTAGTGCCCGGCGACGTCTTTTGAAACACAGACAAGCTTCCGATTTTTACATTCGCCTGCTGCGTTAGAGTCGAAATCATATTGCCGTCGAGGCCGGTATTGGCATCCTGGCACACTCCGCCGCTGGGCATAAACGATCCCACCCCGAGATTGCTGGCCCTGCTCACGCCGTTTACGGTGGTCACGATTGCGACTGAATTGAAGCACCCCGCCGGAGCGTTCGACGGCACCGTGAAGACCACGCCGTTCACTCCTGGGTATCCGTACGATCCCACATAGAGAATATTGGACTGCGGAACCTCCACGTTGCCGATATATACCTGCACCTCGGTAGGGATCGCGTGAGGTGTAGGGGTGTATAAAACGTCGCTGTCCTTCGGGTCGGAGCCGATGCCGGTGCCCCATATAGTAATCGGTTCGCCAGGCTTGCCGGAGTTGGTTGGGGTGATGATCGCGCCTGTCACCGAATCCTGCAAGATCGCGTAATTTCCGTTGTACACGTCTATGCCGTAGGCGGCGGGAACCACGGTGAAGCTGTAAGGGGCACTGGTTTGACCGTTATAACTAACCGTGACGGTCGCGGGACCGGGCGGGACTGCGGCGGGCAGGACGCCGGCGATTTGCGTGGCGATCGCATAATAAAGTCCTGCCGCATACGTCTGGCCGCCGGCATTGACGGTTACGACGGCGCCGTTGAGCCCGGCCGTAGCCGGCAGACCCTTGGTGCTGTCTTGGAGCGCCGTGACGGTGGTGGCCGAGGCCATACCGGTGCCCTGGATCCAGAAAATCGAGCTGGGTACAATCCCGGAATTGGGGAATCCGGCGGGAATGAAGCTGGAGTTGTTCTCAATAGCAGTGATGCTGGGCGGAACCGGAACCGGACCGCTGGTTGTGATTGTCCCGGCGACCGAGAAGCTGAGCGTTCCGCTGGAAAGCAGGGAACCCGTAACCGTGCCCGACGCCGTTAAAGTCGCGCTGGTATACCCGGCGTAGCTGCCGGTTCCGCCCGTGATTGTCGCCGAGCCGCTGACCGGACCGGATTTTAGCAGCGCCGTCTCCGGGAAGGTCATGTTCCCGGTGATGGTGCCGCGGCCGAGCGTGACCGTGAACGGCATGGCCAGGTTCCCGCTGAGGGCGGTAAGCGGACCGCTCGCGGTGAACGTGCCGCTATCGGGCGAAAAGCCGGCCAGCGCCAGGCTGGCAGGTCCGGAAAACACGCTGTTCCCCGCTATGACGATCGGCGCATCCGTTACGGTAAACGTGAAACTCCGATTGTCGGCCGTGCCGGACATCGAGAAACTCAGATCCCCGCCCGCGAGCACGGAGCCCCCAAAACCCGATCCCGATATGGTTGTGCCCACCAAGATGGCGTACCGTCCGGTTCCGCTGGTGATCGTGGCCGAGCCGGTGATCGAACTCGAACCTCCCAGTGCGTCGAGCGGGAAAGTCATAGTACCGCTGTACGAGCCCTGGGTAAGCGTGACCGTGAATGGGACGGTCACATTGCCTCCGCTGACATTGGCGAGCGAACCGCTCGCGCTGAAGGTTCCGGTGTCGGTCCCCACGCCGCTCACCGTCAGCGTGGCAGGCCCGGAAACGGATATGGTGGTTTCTGATGAGGTGATCGAGGCGTTCGTCACGGTAAATGTAAAGTTCAGTACGGCAGCTCCCGCGGCAACAATTATGATGGCCACAGCAATTATCAAGCGATTCATTTCAAGTCCTCCAAATTCCCAAAAAGCGTTTGTGACAAGAAGGGAGA
>JASIGB010000271.1:0-4582 GCA_030045355.1 Bryobacteraceae bacterium | reverse complement strand
TTTACAAAGGCAAGAAGGTGGATCAGCAGGTGCATTTGGGATTCGACCTGGCGGTCACGGCGCACACGCCGGTGCTGGCGTCGAACGATGGGCGCGTGGTGTGGGCGGCACCGCTGGGCATTTACGGCAATTGCATCGTGGTGGATCACGGGTACAGCTTGCAGTCCATCTACGGCCATTTGAGCTCCATCGCGGTGAAGGAAGGCGATATGGTAAAGCGCGGCCAGGAGATGGGCAAGAGCGGATCGACGGGTCTGGCGGGCGGCGATCATCTGCACTATTCGATGCAGGTGGAAGGCGTGGAGGTGAACCCGGTGGAGTGGTGGGACGCGCACTGGATCAAGGATCACGTGCAGGACCGGCTGGGCCGGTAGCCAAGTAGTTGCTATGGTAGTTACTCTCCGGTACCATAGCTATAGTCGTAGCAGTTATGCTACGCTACATTTGTGGAGATTGATCACAAAGACCTCCTGGAGTCTCGAGAAAAGTTGTCCAAGCGCCTTACGGAGATAGAGGCCCGGCTTGCTGCTCTTCAGTCGCTATCCCAGGAGCGCGACATTTTGAAACAAACAATTTGGGGCCTCGACGAACTCTTGAAGAAATACGAGGGGGCGCCCGTCGCCGGGTTCCCGGAACGTCCTCCGCTCCCAGACGCCCCGCTGTGGCAGGGCGCTCGCTACGTACTGAGGCAGTCTGCCGCCCCGCTAAGTGTCGGGGAGATTTGCGAACGTCTGCAGGCGCTAGGATGGAAGATCAACGCGAAGGTGCCTTCCGAGTCTCTGCGTACGATCCTGTTTCGAAAGCCCACCCTTTTCGAGCGTTGCCAAGGGGCGAAGTTTAGGTTGAGGCAGTCGCCGCCGGAGGAAAGTCCCTGATGGACAAAGACGCCAACGACGACCTGAGCGAGGTCATAAGGCAGGAGAAGCAGCGAGGGCGCAGACCCATCGACTTTGAGGCCGCGAAACAACGGGCTCAACTCCTCAAAGACATGAGAAAACTGCTGGAAACCGCTACCGAAGAGGAATTCCTCGTCGCTATTCGGGCCGCCGGCCTGCGCGACGGCTCGCCCGAGTTCTGGGAGGCGCTGCGGATTTGGCGGGGGTACCGATCTTAGCTACGGCGCCTTCAAGTGCTGCCCGCTTGAGCTTACGCTCGTCAGCGGGAAGGCTGTTGAAATGCCTTTCAAGAACGGCCGCCAAATCTTCCGCAGCCTTTTCGAGGCCCTTCTTTCGGTCCATCTCTATACGTTAGTTTATCGCAAGTCATGGCTGAAAGTCGTAACCGGGCTTCAGCGTGCAGAGGTAGAGCTGGGTCTTATCCGGGGACACTTGCAGGCTGCAATCGGCCCAGGAGAGTTCCAGCGCGGGGCCCAGAGGAAACACGATGTCCATGCCGCCGAGATCCGTTTCGATGCTCGGCCCTTCAGCGGTGGCCGGCAGCGTGAAACTCATGGAGCGGCCAAAGATGGCGGGATAAGCCTGGCGGATGGCGTCGCTCGGCATGGCGCGGGTGACTTCAGCCTCAACGAGAAAGGTCGCGGTATCGGACCAGACCAGAACTTTCACCGTGATCATGCGGCCGGGGTTGGAGGCCGCGCCACTCTCGATCTTGGTGAACGGACACGGTCCGGCGATGCACGAGACGCGGACGTTTTCGAACTGTTGTCCGGCGCCGGCGTCCATCGTGATTCCGCCTTCCGCCGCTTTCCACTTGCCATCGGGTGAGCAAGGGGGTTGATCCTGGCAAGGAACGTCGCCGCGGTTTTCGACCGTGAAGGTTTTGGCGGCGCTGCCTACATTCACGTTGCTGGAAGTCCGCTCCGCATAGCGGACGCGAACGTCCTTGATCGCAGTTGCATGGCCGGGCGCGGAAGCGGCGGAATTCGGCGCCGGACGCGCGGGGTTAGGCGTCAATGGCACGACGTATAGCTCGCCGTTGAGGGCCGCGGAGATCTGTGCCGGCCGGTAATCGGGATGGCGAAACGTCAATGTCACGGGGCTGTTGCGCCAGCGCTGCTCGGAAAGATCGAGGCGGAAGAGGCCGGACGCGCTGGTTTCCGCCGTCGCGCGCTCTGGGCCTTCGACGGCCGTGACTTGGACGTTCGCGATGGGGGTCTGCTTTCGCGGGTCCGAATCCTGGCGAAGGACTACGCCGGTGAGCGTCGCGGTTCGGGGACGCAACGCGACGAGGAGCACCGCGGCCAGAACCGCGAGAAGGCCCAACGCGATCGCGGCGCTGATCACGAATGTACGAGGTCTGATTCGCATCCGCCGATTTCAGGATAGCGGCCGGACGCTTTACAGTGGAAGTGATGCCGGACGGTCGCCTGACTCGTCGAGCGCTGCTCCAAACGATGGCCGCCGGGGCGTGCCTGGGAGCGAAGGGTGCACCGGTTGCGGGCCCGCCCGCGGCTCTGGCTCCGGACGACGACAGTTTCCTGGACGCTGTGCAAAAGGCGTGTTTCCTGTACTTCTGGGAGCAGGGCCATCCGCAGACCGGCCTAGTGAAGGACCGCTCGAAAGCCAACAGCTCCGACGCGAGTGTCGTTGCCAGCATCGCGGCCACCGGATTCGGTTTGACCGCCTTGTGCATCGGCGAAAAGCGCGGCTGGATTTCCTATGAAGATGGGCGGGACCGTGTGCTCGCCACGCTCACGTTCCTGGCGCGCAAAATGCCCACGCATCGCGGGTTCTTTTTTCATTGGGCCAACATCACCACGGGCGAGAGAGTCTGGGACGCCGAAGCGTCGTCGGTGGATACCGCCATTTTGCTATGCGGCCTTCTTACCGCGCGCCAGCATTTCCGCTACGTGGAGATCACGCGCCTGGCCTACGAGATTTTCGCGCGTGTGGATTGGACCTGGCTTTCCGAAGACACTTCCATGCTGTCGCAGGGCTGGACCCCGGAGTTCGGATTTCTGCCGTACCGTTGGGATTACTATAGCGAGCTGATGATGATCTACCTGTTGGGATTGGGCTCGTTGCAGCATCCCTTGCCCACCGAAGCCTGGAACAGTTGGAAGCGAATCATTTTCGAGTACGACGGGCTGCGCTACGTCGGATCGTACGCGCCGCTGTTCGTGCATCAATACTCGCAGGCCTGGTTCGACTTTCGCAATAAGCGCGACAAGTACGCGGACTATTTCAAGAATTCGATCTATGCGACAGAAGCGCACCGCGACTTCTGCCTGGAATTGAGCAAGCAGTTTCCCGATTACAGCGCGGACTTGTGGGGCATCACGGCATCCGATTCGGCGAAGGGGTATGTCATTTGGGGAGGGCCCCCGGAAATGGGGCCGATTGATGGGACGGTAGCGCCTAGCGCGGCCGGAGGATCGCTGCCGTTTCTGCCTCAAGGCACGCTGCGAGTTTTGAAAAACATCAAAGCGCGTTACGGCGCGCGCGCCTGGAGCCGCTACGGGTTCGTCAATGCGTTTAATCCGCTGACCAACTGGTACGATTCCGACGTGATCGGCATCGATACCGGAATCACGATGCTGATGGCCGAAAATCTACGGACGGGATTCGTATGGGAGACGTTCATGAAAAATCCCGAGGCGGTGAGGGGGATGCGGCGCGCGGGCTTCATGAACTACGCGGGCGGCGATTGAGCCGGCGCGGTTACGAGAGGACGGCGACAAACCAACGCCCCGCGTGCAGTACATGGGCATCGTTTTTCGGCATGCCGCCGATTTCCGAGATCAACTGCTGCGGCGTGAAATAACGCTTGTACACTACGTGATGCGAACCGTCCTGGAGCACGCGCTCCTGCTGCTCTTCGAACGGAACCTCTTCGCGCTTGGCGGCGTCGACGATCACGATGGCACGCGCCACGCGGCGCGCCTCGGCCAGAAACAGGCGGGCGGCTGCCGCTTCCAAGTGCCCGTAGAAGTGCCCAGCCACCAGACAATCGAACTGCTGGGAGCGAAACGGAAGCGCCAGCCCGTCTCCGCGAACGAACGAAGCGTGGGGCAAACGGGCGCGGGCGACTGCCAGCATGGCCGCGCTTTGATCCAATCCGATCACGCTGCGGCGCAGATTCCCGGTGAGGAACCCGGTGCCGCAGGCGACGTCGAGGAACGAACGAAACGGCAGCGCGACGAGCACAGCTTCCAACTCGCGAAGTTCCGCCGCCCAACCGGGGCGGTCCCGCTGCGCGAAGAGGCCGGTGCCGAGATAGAAATCGTCGTATTCGGACGCGCGCCGGTCATAGTAAGCTCGCTCAGCGCCCGTCACGTTACTACGATAGCCGCGCGCGGACTTTTTCGCTGAGGGCTTTGCCATCCACTCGCTTGCCCGCGAGCTTGGCTTGCGTGGCCTTCATCACCACACCCATTTGCTTCTGCGACGTAACTCCGGTTTCGGCGATGGCGGCGGCGATTGCTGCCTCGATTTCCTGATCGCTCGGCGCGGCGGGCATATAGGATTCGATGAGCTTGAGCTCGGCGTCTTCTTTCTCGGCCAGCTCTGCGCGGCCGCCTTTGCGAAACATCTCCGCCGCTTCGCGGCGCTGCTTGATAAGCGTGCCCAGGACCTGCAGCTCGGTGGCTTCGTCGAGCGGCTTCATCGAATCCACTTCGTGC
>JASIGB010000270.1:0-3590 GCA_030045355.1 Bryobacteraceae bacterium | reverse complement strand
AACAGCAGCGGGCTCAGCGGGACCGCGTCGGGATTTTGCGGCAGATTGCGCGCCACGAGGTAGCCGGTGCCCGCCGCGGCGAGCGCGGGCAGCAGCAACAGGCGTAGCGCGGGGTTCGTGGGGAAGAGACGCGCCAGCGGCTCCTCATTGCGCCAGCGGCGGAAATATTGCGAGGTTCCGAAGCCGTAGTGGCGCATTTTCCCAAAATAATCCGAAAGGCCGTGAATTTCTGGATAATGCGTAACGCGCGCCCGCGGCTCGTAGCGCAGCCGGAAGCCGAGCTTGCGCGCGCGAGCGGTGTAATCGCGGTCCTCGCACATGGTAAGCGCGGTGTCGAAGCAACCCGTTTTTTCGATCACTTCGCGCCGCAGGATCAGGTTGGAGGTCGAGAGATGACGCGCGGGGCCGGCCGCGAGCGAAGGCGACAATACAGGGCCGTCGGTGGATAGATATTCCAGGCGCGCGGCCAGGCCCAATTGGCCCGGAGTCCGAGAGCCGCTCGCGAGATCGGCTGCGCCCGATTCGATCACTTTCCATAAAACGTCCGACCAATCGGGTGCGGGAACGCAGTCGTCGTCCAGGAAGTAGATCGCTTCGCCGCGCGCTTCCGCGAGACCCCGATTGCGCGCGTGACCATAGCCGCGCCGGGGCTCGGAAACGTAACGCGCACCGCAACAGCACGCGACTTGCTCGGTATCGCCGGAGGGGCCGTTGTCGACGACGATGACCTCGTCGATCGGGCGCGTCTGGCGTGCGAGGCCCTCCAGAGTACTCTTGAGAAGTGCTGCTCGGTCGAGCGTGATGATAATAAGCGAAGTCATCACGGTTTTCTGCACCAGCAAAAATACCCCAGCGTATAATCGCGCCGCCGGTCCAGCGGATCGAGGAAATAGCACAGCACCGGGATCGCAAAACCAAAAATCGGCGCCAGCACCACGAAGATCAGCCAGCGCCAGCTTTTTTGGAAGAATCCCAGGATCGCCATCAGCCGGAATCCGATCAGCCAGAACAGGCCGCCCAGTGCTTCCACGCGGCTTTGGAGGCCCGCCTTCTCGAACAGGTACGTGAGGCCGTAGCGCGTGTAGCGGAAAAAATCGTTGGGATGCTGATGGATCTCCCAGCATTGCACGGTGGTGAGGATCAACTGACCGCCCGGCTTGAGTACACGCGCCATTTCGTTCACGCCGATGCCGGGCTCTTTTAAATGTTCCAGCACCTGAATATTAATTACGGCGTCGAAGGAGTTGTCGCGGAAGGGCAGCTCAGAGATGTCGCCCAGCACTTCGATTTTCGTGTAGTCCCAGGTCTTGTCGCCGATGCCGCGGTCCAGGCGCACATAGCGCGTGTGCGCGAACAACGGCGCATGCGGACATTCGCCCGCGCCGGCGTCGAGGACCAGAGCGCCGGCGGGAATCCGGCGCGCGGCGGCCGTGAGATGTCCGAGCAGCTCGGTATGAAACGGATCGATCCAGCGCATCACGAACGCGGGAATCAGCGGCGCCACCAGCTTGCGCAATTTGGGTTTAAACACGCGGGTCCGATCCCTGACGGTTGCGGCTCAAACAAGACGCCAGGGCGAGAAGATCAAATTCTTGGTTTGAAAACATTCGTGTGTGCAGTGGCAGCCGCTCTGCACGCGCCCGCGAAGCTCGGTGGCCTGGAAGTCGCGCCAGAGACGGTCGAAATCCCAATTATAGGCTTTGAGATTTCCCACCGGTTTGAGCAGCTCGCAGAAGGACACGTCGCCGTTGGCGTCGATCACGCAGCTCACCTCACCCGCATTGCACGAGATGTTCTTGGGCTTGCCCTGCATTTCATGCATGTAATAACGGTTCAGCATGTAACGGCCCACCGTGGCCGCGAATCCGCCGATACCACCCCAGCGGCCGTGAAAATAACGGCGGCAGAGCTGTAACTGGAGCTTCGAGACCTCGGCGTACTGTTCCGGGCTGGGGGCTTTGAGCGTGGCATCCATCCATTGGCCGCGCAGGATGTTGAGTGAGTGATAATCCAGGTCCCACTCCGTGACACCGAGATTGAGCAGCTCTTTCACGTCGTCGATATTGCTGCTCATGACAGTGGTGACCACGCTCAGCGACAAGCGCTTGTCGCGCGTGCGGATCTCGCGCAGCGCTTCCATGGTGGCCAGCGCCCGCTTGTAATTGCCGGGAACCCCGCGGATGCGGTCATGATTCGCGCCGATGCCGTCGAGCGAGATGGCGATGTTCAGGCGGAATTTGTTGGGATTGGCGAGGATGCCCTCCACCGATTTCCGGATCACGTCCGTTTGCAGCGCGTTCGTGGGGATATTAATGTTCTTGGCGTGGTTCTCATCGAGGAAGCGATGGCAGATCCAGTCGATGTCCTTGCGCAGGAACGGCTCGCCGCCCGAAATGTCCAGCCACACCAGTTCGCCCATGGCGGCGGAGATCTTCTCGATGTGATCGGGCTGCAGCGCCTCGCCCTGGTTCAAATTCTGCCAGTAAAAGCAGGTGCCGCACTTGGCGTTGCAATGATCGGTGATGAACAGGATCAGGTGGACGGGCTTATGCTGGGTCGCCGAGAGGTGTTTCCAGGACAATATGTCAGTGGTCAGCATGGGACGCGGCGCGCGCTCTCGCGCTTGCCGTCAGGGGCCAGGGATCGGGGGGCTAGGAACATTCAGGCTAAGACTAGCATGGCACCAAACGCGACCATGTGCCAGACCCCCAATCCCCAATCCCACGCGGCGAGCGCGCCAGTGCGCGCCGCATTCGGGTCTAAGCCGCGCGCCGAAGCCTGCTACATGCGGCGCCAACGAATAGAATTCCTAAAGCCGCCAGCCACAAGGCCGACGGCGCTGGAACGGGAGGCGGGGGTGGAGGCGCCGTCGCTGCCGATACAGCCATGATGAACTGGAACGTATTTCCGCCCAACGGGAAGTTTCCGAATCCAATCGACCTCACCACCTTTGCGGCATCGTTCGCCGTCAGAGTGATGACCGATACATAGAAGTTAGGGCCGGGAGAGGTTGGTTCAAAAGCGCCGGCTGCGGTGCCGGCGATGATATTCACCAAGCCGCCGGCGGCACTGGTTACCACGTTCGGGTTGCCCGGACTGCTAGCGCGCCAATCCGATAAATCCACCGCGCCGCTATAGACGGAGCTTGAACCGTCGCTGAAAAACAGCGTCACATCGCCGATCATTTCGATCGCACCGGGCGAGTTATTCTGCGTCGAAAACCCCAGAACCGCGATGCTCGTAAAACTTCCCGGATGGGACAACGTCAACGTTCCGGTAGGGTTCACCCGCAGCAGGTTCGAGCCGCCGTACTGTCCTAGATCGAACGTGTACGTGCTGGACGCAGACGCATAGGTTAGCATCCCGGACGCGGGTAGGCCACCTGCTGTCGTTGCTGGCAAGCCCGTCTCAAAGAGCGCATCGTTCGCGAGGTCGAGGCTACTGGCCGTGCTGCTGTACGGAGGAACTGCCGTGTTCGGCACGATGCCACCATAGCTATAACCGGTGACCGCCAACGGAAGAAGATTCGCCCCCAGAACAGCGGCTGGAAGAAAAGCCCAGAGAGCCGCAGCCAGCAGCAATTTCATTTT
>JASIGB010000029.1:0-9417 GCA_030045355.1 Bryobacteraceae bacterium | reverse complement strand
CGCCAACGGTCGGGGGTCAGCATTTCAGGTAATGATTCATATATGGTACGCTAACTCCGACTCTTTTCATGCGGGATTCCTCGAGCGCCGACACGACGAAACTCCTGCGCGCCTGGGCGAACGGCGATTCCGGAGCACTCGACGAATTGACGCCGCGCGTGTATCGCGAGCTGCGGCGCATGGCTGCACGCCTGCTGCAAAACGAACGCCCGGGGTACAGCTTGCAAAGCGCGGACCTGGTGCACGAGGCGTATCTGCGGCTGGTGAACGCGCGCGAGCTCGATTGGCAGCATCGCGCACATTTTTTCGCGGTGGCGGCCACGCTGATGCGGCGGATCCTGCTGGACCGGGCGCGGCGGAAGGCGGCCGACAAGCGCGGAGGCAGGGCGCAGCCGCTGGATCTAACCAAGACACTGGATGTGGCCCAGGCCAAAGCGCGCGAACTGGTGGCACTGGATGATGCCTTGAATGCGTTGGCGGAGGTGGATCCGCGGAAATCGCGGATCGTCGAGCTCAGGTTTTTCGGCGGCCTGAGCGTGAAAGAGACGGCCGAGGTGGTGAAGGTGTCGTCGGACACCGTGATGCGGGACTGGAAAATCGCCCGCGCGTGGCTTCTGACGGAGCTGAGTAGCAGGCCCTAGTACCGGTCTTGAGAAATTTTCATGTGCAATTCCAGTTTTCTGGCGAGGATTGCGCCTTGGAAAGTGCACGCGGATTTACCCGCGGCAGAAAGAGGAACTCCAATGAAAGCAATTTCTCGATCGATTACCATGACTCTCGGCGCGGGGATTCTAGGCGCAGTGCTCGTTTCCAATGCGGTCGCAGGTTGTGGAGATTTGGCCAGTTTGCAAGGGCCTTTCAAACTGGCGGACCCAGCGGTAGTGGCGAAGGCGCTCGCGCCCAAGGCGGAATCCGCCAATCCGGACCAGCGGAGCGGGCAGTCGAGCGCCAGCATAGTGGGGATGTGGCAGTTCCAATTCCTCTCCCAGGGCAACACTGGTCACAATCCGTCGATACCGGACGGCGCGGTCCTCGATTTTGGATACCAGCACTGGCATAGCGATGGAACCGAGCTCATTGAGTCCGGGGGGCATTCGCCCGCGAGTTCGAACTGGTGCATGGGGGTGTGGGGACAGACCGGATATCTGACGTACGAAATCAATCACTTCCCAATCGGCTACGACGCGACCTCGGGCGACATCGCGAATTATTACAACATCCGTGAACAGGACACGCTATCGCCGAGCGGCGATAGCTACACCGGCACGTTAACGCTCGACGTCTACGATACGAAAGGCAATCATGTCGACCACCTGACGGGAACGGTTGTGGCGACACGGATCACAGTGGATTCGACGATTCCAGGCGCAATCCCCACCAATACCAATTGAAGCGTAGCCAGGGGGCGCGGAGCGGAGAGGCCGCGCGCCTATCGTGGGCAAAAAAACTCCAGAAACCGCCGAGAAGGGATGACGGTTTCTGGAGTAACCCAAAATAAGTGCGGGTCAAACAGCCGGTCGATGCGCGGAGGAGGACGCAGCCACGTGGCTGGACCGCTTGGTTTCGCGCATGCGTTGGGTGGCGGAGGCGATGGCCTCGGCCAACGGTTGATCCTGGACCTGCACGCCGCCCCAACTGAACAGGATGGAGCAGGCGCCCATGCCGCGCAGTTGATAATCCCACAGGCGCTCGGAGACGTGATTCAGGCGGCGCTGCGACTGCGCGCCCTGCTCGCCCGGGCAGACCATAAGAAATTCGTCGTAGGAAGTGCGGCAGCAATAATCCTTGGCCTTCAGCAGGCCGGCGATATAATTCCCGACCGATTGCATGAGGCCGCGGCTGTGCCACATGCCGCTGTCGCCGTCGTTGATACCGATGGAAACCACCAGACCCGTGAAGCGCTGCTCGCTTTCGATCCATTTTTCGAGCACCGGCTGCTGGATCATCCCGCCGGGTTGGGAAAGGGCCGGGGCGGGCTCTTCGCGGATCAGATGCGGGGCGGGTTCGACGGGGCTCGCGGCGCTTGGCGCCGCGTCCGGTTTCGTAATTACCGGCGACGCGTTGCCCGCGGGAAGCACCTTCTGTTTAGGCTGGTTGGAAATCAGGCGCTCCCAAAGCGCGGCGTCAATCGTAAACGGCGGAAGTGAGACTGCTGGCGACAGTTTCCCTTCCGCCGAGTCTGACGGAGGAGACGGCAATGTGACTTTGACGGTAACGGTGTCCTGTTCGATGCGGTGCTCAACCGGCGGACGCGAAGGCGTCGCCACGGCGATCAGCGGTTCCAGAGGAGATTCAGGAGCCGCCTGCTTCAACACCGGGGCAAGGTCCAGGGGCGCCGGTGGAGCGAGGTCAAAATTCTTGTTCGATGACGGCGTCGCGGGTTCGGGCCAAGCCGGTTCGGCGAGGCCGGCAGAGGGGGCGTGCTGAAGGCGCCGGTGCTTCCTCAAGTAATCGAAGAGCACCACCGCGGCCGTCGCGGTAAGGATGACCGCCACGGTGAGAGTCGTTTGGAGGTCGAAGAATTCCATGACGACTTGATTTTAGGAATCGGCGTGCGCGCTCGAAATAGACTGGCGGGTTCAAAAGCGAGCGGTACGAAGCAGGGATTACGGGATGGATCAGGGGTACTAAGCCAGCCTGACTGAGGTCATGGTATCGGGCTTTATGGGATAGGCCAATGGCTGCGATCCTGCAATTTGCGGCTGGGCTGCGGGCCGGGGCCATCGCTCGATTGCGCACGCGGCATCTGGTTGCGGAAATCGATGTCGGTGGAACTGAACTGCAAAGGCCGATCGAGGACCATCTCGACGGTAGTGCCCTTGGCGAGGATAGCGTCGGGGCCTCGAGTGAGGAGGACCGCGGCCAATCCGGCGGCGGCTCCGGCGGCCGCGCCTACGCCCGCTCCCATGATTCCGTGACCCGCCGCAGCGCCTGCCAGGCCGCCGACGGTGGCGCCGATGCCCGCGCCTTCCCCGACCGTTTTGGCGTCGCCGGACTTGTCGCCCTCGCCTTGAATTTTGCCCTCGGATTTATCCAGGGTTTCGGGCGCGCGGCCGTCGAGGCTGCCCATGCGGGCGCGAAAATCGCGCGTCACGCCGTTGGGAAGAGTCAGCGAATCGAACCGGACGTACAGTTCGCCGCGGCCCTTGACGCGGCCGGGCCGCTTGACGTCGGTGACGGTGCCGGCCACGTAGCTGCCGGGAGGAATGATGACGTGGCCGTCCACCAGAATGGGGAACACGCTTTCCAGATACACGCGCTCGCCGGAGACGGCGGTTTTTGTGCTCACGCTGTTGATCATGCTGAGCGGAACATGGGTGCCCACGGGAACCACGAAGTGATCGGGACCCGAGGGAGCGGGCCGCTGCAAGGGCCCGCTCGGAGCCGCGGAGGGAGTCGGGGGAGCGGCGGTGGGAGTTTCCGAAGCCGGCGGCGCGGGAGGGGGCGGACCTTGATCCTGTTGGGGCCCCGGTTGTGCGCTCAAGGCGAGCGCGGCCGCGAGTGCGGCTGTGAGTGAAACCCAGGCGAATCGAACGTACATGGGAATCGTCTCCTTCTCGTGTGCTGGTTCTCGGATGAACGCGGGTCCTTTTCCAGTTTAAACGTTGAAGGCGCGGGGCGGGTTTCTTGCTCTAGCGGCTGGGGGCTTTAGCAGTCTTGGTTTTAGCGGCGGGAGCTTTGGCGGCCTGGTTTTTCCCGGATACGACCCGCGTCTTGGCTTTGCGGGCCGCGGGTTTCAGAGCCAACAGTTGCGGCGAGTTGGCAGCCGCAAAGAAGGCGAGCACGGCCGCCGGCCACAATTGCATGATCATGCGCTCGCCGGAGGTGCCGATTTCGAGCGGCAGGTTGGCGTCATACAGCAGATCGATCAGCAGTTGCACGCCCAGAGTGAGCGAGAGAGCCACGGCGATGGTCACGAGCGAGGCGCGATCGCGCGAATCGCGGCTGAAGGATTCCGGACGAAAGCGGACCAGATAGGCGTACAGGGCCAGCACCAGCGCGATGGGAAGCAGGAAGCGGCCGAACGTGAAGAGCGCGATCACCAGCCCCTCAATCGCCGTGACCCAACGGCCGACGTCAGCGAGGTGGTGGAGCACGACCGATGCGGGAACGGAGAAGTACTCGCTGGGAGGAGCGACGCGGATCTTGAAGATCAGCACGACGGAGAGTGGAGCGGCCGCTCCGGCCAGCAGCCGCAGCAACTCGGGGAAAATAGCCGCGCGCCGGTGGGATCTCGCCAGGGCGAACACGCGAGCGATCAGCAGGGCGCCGAGAAAGATGAGGCCTTCGTTGCGAGTCCAGGCGGCGAATCCCGCCATGAGCCCGGCGAGGACGGTGAAGCGCGGATCATCGTTACGGCGATCCCGGGGATCGGCAGGATAACGATCCTGAAGACAGAGCAGCGCGAGCGCCGAAAGGATATAGAAGCTTAGCGGCACGTCGCCGTAAAGGGAAGCGGCGAGCGCGACGAAGCTGGCGGTTCCCAGCAGCAGGGTCCCGCCCAACAGCGCTTGCAATTTCCCGCGCAGGACCGCCAGCGCGCCGGTCAATACACCGACCGTTCCAAGGCCGAACAAGAACGCGATGCCAACGGGCGCGGCCGTGGATTCGGCCCGGGCGAGCTTCCAGCACATCGCGACAAGCGAGGGCACCAGCAGCGGATAATCCAAATGCGTCCAGGCGAGGTCGTGCGAGAACGCGATGCGCCACTCCGCGCCCGAGCGAAACAGGAAACGCGCACGCAGATTCCAAATGGACCAAGCGGCTTCGTCGCCGTGCGGATTGTAAGTCACCGCGCTCACGAACATGATCAGCGCGAGCGCGGCGGCGGCGGCGAACACGAAGATCAAATAGCGGGGAACCGGCGGGCCTTCGGCCATCCCAAAGGCAGTCCCGGGCCGATGAGCGAGAAGTCCCAGGAGCAAGGCGATGAAAAGGAATGCGCCGCTGGCGGATGCGAGAACGGCCAAGCTGGGTCCAGCGAGCAAGAGGGCGAGAAAGTAGATGCAGGACGCGATTCCGGCCCCCGTTCCGGCGGCGAAGGAGAACAGCAAGATGTTGTGCAGCGACCAGCGCAGCGGCTGCGGGAACATCCAGCGCAGCAGGCCGAATCCGGCCAACCAAATTCCGGTCAGGCAGAGCAAGATCATCGGCGGCGGATGGGGCGTCCGAGCGCAACGCCGTTACCGAAATCGCGGACCAGGTCGAGATGGGTGGCGAGCAGGACTTTGTAATCCAGTTGTTTGGCGTGATAGTTGATCACCACCAGGTCGCGATTGGCCGACGGGGTGACGATGGCGGGCGCGAGCACGTATTGGGTGAGGTGGAACTCGGCCAGCGCGCTTGGATCCCTGGGCGAATTGTCGGAAACATAGCCGTACAAGGTATGGGGGTCGCTCTTGGGAAACGTGGCGAAGCGTTTCTCGAAATCGGCGACCTGAAACGCGGGCGCACGCTGGGTAGCCACACCTAGGACGTCCAGAAGGAACCAAAAGCTGGAAACCAGGGCGATTGCGGTGAGCAACAAAACTGCGAATTTATGTCGCGCCAAACCGATTAGTTTACCACCACCCTAGTTTCAAATCACGGGCAAATACATATTCGGAATACTGACGGCATTGTCTACTTGCACGCGGATCTCGGGATTGGAGGCGGTGGACGCCGGCAGCGTCACGTTGATTTGATACAGGCCGGCGAAGTCCGGCGCAAGGCCGGCGTAGGCGATGGCGCCGGGAGGGACCGGCACCCCGTCGAGCAATACGGAGAGACTGGCCCCAGCGGCGAGCGGCGCGGCGGCGGTGGGTAACTGGCCGTAGACCGGATTGGGATCCGTTGCGCCCAGGCCCGTGGCCCAAAGAACAACGACATCGCCGGGCTGGGCGGGCGACTGGGGCGTGACCACGGAGCCATCGGCGAGGGTCGCGACGGCGTGGGTCGCATCGAGCTGGAAAAGACCAGGCGCGGCGGCGGCCAGCGAGAACGGGATGCTGGGGCCGGCCAGGCCGTCGATGGTCACGCGCACCGTCATCGAGGGACCCACCAGATTGGGCGGCACGAGGAAATTGATTTGCGTGGGTGAGACGTAATAAAGGTCAGCGGGATAGTTGTTGACGTAGACCTGCGTCTCGTCGGTTCCGAGCACGGTGGGGAGGAGGCCGGCGTTAATGTCGTTCTGGGAGACCGCCGCGGTGCCGTAGGCGAGGTTCGTGCCGTAGATGGTGGCGATGGTGTTGGGGGCGAACTGGCCGGACTGATTATCGGCCGCGTTGACGATGCTGGCCGCATCATAATAGGGCGCCACTCGAGGCGCGGGTTTATCGGAGGCCAGCAGGCACCCGATGGACAGGACGGCCAGAGGGGAGAATCGAACCGATGGCATTTTACAGATGGTTCAGCGAGGATGCGGAAATTCTCACCAGTATCGCTTCGAGCGGGCAGCGATTGGAGGCTGGGGATCGGGGGAGTGGTGCAGTGTTCTAGTATCTAGGGACTGTGGGGTCGATGTCCAAGCTCCAGCGGTCGATGCCTCCGGCGAGGCTTTGGCAGGCGCTTACGCCCTGCTCGCGCAGCCAGTGGACGACATGCAAGCTACGGACGCCATGATGGCAGATCACGATGAGCGGCGTTTCCTGGGCTTGCGCGTCGAGGCGCGAAAGCTCGGCGGGAACGGATCGCATGGGGATCAGCTCGGCGCCGGCAATTCGGGCGATCTGAAATTCGGAGGCTTCGCGAACGTCGATGAGCGCGAGCTTTTCGCCGGCCTCGAAACGGCGTTGGACGTCACGCGGAGTGATTTCGAGCGGCAAGAGCGTTTGAGTCATGATTTAGGGGTCAAGAGTTTAACGAGCATAAAGTTAGCGATTTAGCAGCCGCTGATCCCATATTACCGGCTTCGTTTGAGACGTGCGAAGTACAGCCACCATCCGCCGCGTGCCTATAATGAATGCTGGAAATCGAGCGAAAGTGATGGAACAGGAGGCAGGATGGTGTCAGTCCGTCTAGTCTTGGCGCTCACGATAACGGCGGGTGCTCTGGTCCTCGTCGAGTCCACCGTCGCGGACACCTACACAGTCATCATGCAGGGCAACGTGGTCATGGTAGATGGCTCGCCTCCTCCCAAGACCGTGGGAATCGAGCGGGTCTGCAGCGACATACAGGGATCCGCCCCCGGCCCCATTACAGATAAGAAGGGCCACTACCTGTGGCGTCAGGATCTCAATCCGATGCTCACACGCGTCTGCTACCTCCAAGCGACGCTGGCGGGCTTCACTTCCACGCGGATCGATATCTCCAACGTGAGCCTATCCACTTTCACCGGCACTTCAAACGAAAAGACATTGCCCGACCTGGTCCTCTCTCCGCGCGACAGCGGAGACGCCGGGATGATTGTGCTCGTTTCCGCACACGACGCGCCAGGAAAAGCCCAGCCCTTGTACAAGGCGGCGTTGAAGGCCCTGGATGCCAACAATACAGACGAGGGCATTCAACAGCTTCAGTTGGCCGTTAAGGCCGTTCCCAAATTCGCGGACGGCTGGAACATTCTCGGGGCGCTTTATGAGAGGCAGAAAATGTTCATGGAAGCGCGGGACGCCCTCGAGCACGCACTCGATGCCAATCCCAAGCTGCTCTCGCCCTACTTGAGGATCGCGCGGATTTCCAACAAGCTGGGGGATTGGGATGCCGCTACCAAGGCGGAAGACGCGCTGCTGAAAGTAGACAAACGCTTCTATCCCGAGATCTACCTTCAGCAGGCGATTACCCTCACTCAGCGTAAGGAATACGCAGGAGCCGAAGAAAGCGCCAAGACGGCATTGAGCCTAGACCCGAGGCACCAGCATGTAAACCGGGCCGAGTATGTGCTTGGACGGATCGCACTGGCCAAGGGTGACCTTGCCGCCGCCAAGCAACATATCGCCAACTACATCAGTATGGACCCGACCGCCCCGGACCTTGAGAAGATCCAGGTTGAACTGGCTAACCTTGGAAGTAAAGATGCCGACGTCCTGCAAATATCCTTGGACCGGCCCTAGCGCCTGTCTTGTGGAGGAGCCTTTGGGGACCTGAGTGGCGAAGCTGGCTGACGCCGGCGTCGATTCGGGTGGCGTTGGGCGCGACGACGAGGTTGGGATTCGCGCTTGGTGGGTCGGTCTTCACGCAGCCGGGAGGACGCTTCGGCGATACCTATTTGGCAGGGTAGCTGTTTTGCGCGATCTGGCTTAACGATTGGCGAAGGAGAACGTCAGCATTGGGAAGCTTGGCGTTCCACTGTTTCCACAGATCCGCCCGCTGGGCTTCGAGCCGGCCCGCTTCCTCATTACGTCCGCTACGGCGGTAGAGGTTGGCGAGAGCCGTCCAGGTGCGCGAAATGCACACTGCATCGCGCAGGTCTCCCTGGGTGTCCGGCTTCCATGCCAGTACTTTTTGCAGGAGTTGCTGGTAGGCTGTGATCGCTTTGCTGGTCTGCCCCGTTTGGTCATAATCGTCAGCCTGTGCTCTCAAGACGTCGTACGTATCGCTCAGGGGTTCGACTTTGCCGGTGGGGTACCGTCCGGCTTGGGTCAGCAATTCGAAAGCTCGGGCGATGCGCTGCTGGGCTTTGTTCGTTCGACCCGTCCAGCGCAAGGGGTAAGACGAAGCGGCCAAGAGCTCAGCTTCGTCCCGCTGAGTTTGGACATTGGTTCTCGCTTCTCGGATACGCGCCAGCGCGTGATCGTAAACCGTAAGGGCATCCGAGGGAGCGCTGTGGCGCAAGATGCCACCGATTTCCAGGCTGGCCGTTGCGACATTATGGCGGCCGAGGTAATCGCTTGGGTCCTGTTGGGCTAGGTCCTCGGCGATGTCCACGGCTTTTTGGAAATAGGCCACCGCGTCGCGGCTGAGGCCAAGGCTCGGTTCCGCATCTTGCCGGCCCAGGATCATGCCCTCCAGCTGATATCCGTTCGCCAGGTTAATGCGAAGCGCGGCGTGTCCATTGGCGGCTTCGGCTTTTTCGAGATCAATCGCCTCAGTAGCGGTCTTCAAAGCGCCATCCAGGTCCCCCGCCTGCCAGTGCGCAGCAGCCAAAATGGCAAGCGTCGGGCCTCGCATCGCGTTCCCATTCTCCGGTAGCTGGATGTCCAACGCACGCCGGCAATATCGAACGACGTCGTCAAAACGGCGCGCTTCGTCATACGTACCCGCGACGTTGGAGTAGAAGTACCGCATGCTGTACAAGTCGTGATATGCGACGGGGTGC
Source organism: Bryobacteraceae bacterium (assembly GCA_030045355.1). GTDB lineage: Bacteria > Acidobacteriota > Terriglobia > Bryobacterales > Bryobacteraceae > Palsa-89. The sequence goes on along the minus strand of JASIGB010000029.1, from coordinate 182 downwards.
GTACTCAGGAACCGCTCGATCAGCGAAGCCGTCGTCGCGGCATACTTGAGTTGTTCAACTTGATCGCCCCACTTGTTCGCCAGAATCATACGATCGTGGGCAATGGTGGTGGCGATGAACAAGCCGCGCGGGTTGAGCGGATCTTTTTCGAGAACTGTGTCTACAAAGCGTGCCGCGTTGTC
>JASIGB010000269.1:0-3801 GCA_030045355.1 Bryobacteraceae bacterium | reverse complement strand
AAACTCCTGTTCGTGCGGATACGGCTTTCCATTCACGGTAAAGCTGTTGAATTGTCGCGCGCCCCGCGGAATTTTCTCGAAAATCATGTCCAGCTTCTCCGTGGGCGCGGGCCCTGCCGCGGGCTTCCCGAACACCGTGTAATCCCAGGCCGTTTTCGCGGGCGCCATCCACTGCGGCGTGCGATGTTGATTGGCGTATTCGATCACCACGCCCAGCCCGCCTTCGCGCACCATATCCTCGGGCGCGCCCATGATCCACACGCCCGGCTGATTCATCTCGACGAAGGCATCCACGCGCTCGCCCGGCCCGATCATCAACACATCCACGGCCGCGGGCGTGGGCACCGGATTTCCATCCAGCGCGACCACGTTGAACTTGTGCCCCGGCAGCGCCAGGTGTCGGATCTCGATCGCGCTCGCGTTCAGCACATGGAACAATACGCGCTGTCCCGCGCTCACACGAATGGGCTCGCCCGCGCCCAGCGCCTTATCGTTGATCGAAAAAATGTCCGCCGCCACTTCGATCCCTGGTTGCCGCGTGTCCAGCACCGCAGGCTTTTCGGGCTGCGCGCCCGTCGGGTCCAGATCGTCGGTATCCATCGGTGTACTGGTGAAATACGGCTCCCAATCGCGCAGAGCCAGATAATGCTCCTGATCGAAATTGCCGGGATTGCTCGCGCCCTCGATCACCAGGAAGCCGAACATGCCCGTGAAGCTGCCGCGATGCAGGTCGTCCATCGCCATCGTGTGCGTGTGATACCAGCGCGTGCCCGCCGGAGTCGGCGTGAAGCGGTAGCTGCGGCTCCCGTGCGGCGGCACCACCGGCGTGCCCTCTTCCTCGGATCCGTCCACCTCAGCCGGAATCAGCAATCCGTGAAAATGAACATATTCGGGAACATCTGTCTTATTGACCACGTTCACCGTCACCGGCACGCCTTCCTTCATGCGCAGCAGCGGACCGGGCGACGTGCCGTTGTACCCGATCGTGCTCAGGATTCGATTCGGCGCAAGCTCCAGCGTGATGGGCGCAATCTCGAGCGTGAATTCCGTCTTCGCCACGTCCGCCGAAGCCGCGGGGGCGAGAAACGAGGCCGGCTGCTGCGCGAGCAGCGGTGTGCCCGCGGCGGCGAGACCGGCGATCTTGAGAAAATCGCGTCTTTGCATAACAGACACGTCCATGGTATCGGGTTGACCGCGGATCGCGCTATCCCAGATTAGGTCTTCGCGTGTGCCACGCGGTGGCCTGCTCGTAAGCGTGCGCCAGCGCAAGAATCACCGGCTCGGACCAATGCGGTCCCGCGATCTGCAGTCCAACGGGAAGGCCCGCACCGGTGAATCCGCAGGGGATCGAGATCACCGGAATGCCGTATTCGTCAAACGGCAGCGTATTCCGCGCGCTCACATTGCGCTTGAGTCCCTCCTCGATTTTGAACGGCGGATCGGCCATCGTCGGGAACACCAACAGATCGACGTCGGCGAACGCCTTTTCGATGTCGCGCCGCACCTGCGCCAAGTCGCGCAACGCACGCGCGTAGACATCGGGCTTCACCTGCGCCCCGCGCTGGATGGCCGCCCGCACCGGCGCGTCGTACAACTCCGGCGTCTTCGTGATCCACTGCGCGTGATATGCGTATGGTTCTACCGCGATGATCGGCCCGGCATCGGGCGCCAGTGGAAGCGTGACGTCTCGCATTCCCGCCGTTAGCTTCGTCAGAACACCAATCGCGGCGTCGATCGCTTTTCCCACGTCCGAATTCAGATTGTCAAAGTATGGCTTACGCGGCAGGCCTAGGCGCAGCTTGGAAACTGGATCGCGAAGAGCGCGCACGTAGTCGGGAACCGGCACGTTCACCGTAGTCGTGTCTTCGGCATCATAGCCCGCGATCACGTTCAGCATGATCGCCGTGTCCTCCACGCTCTTGCACATCGGCCCGGCGTGATCGAGCGACCACGCCAGCGGAATGATGCCCCGGATGCTCACGCGGCCGTACGTGGGCATCAGCCCGACGATCCCGCAATACGAAGCGGGAATCCGCACCGAACCCGCCGTGTCGGTACCGACGGAGGCGAAGCACATATCCGCCGCAACCGCTGCGCCCGGCCCTCCCGATGATCCGCCGGGCGTGAGCGCCGGATCCCAGGGATTGTGTACGGGCCCGAAATACGTAACCGCCGAAGTGCCGCCGTACGCGAACTCATGCAGGTTCAGTTTTCCCAGTAGAATCGCCCCGGCGTTCTTCAACCGCCGCGCCACTTCGGCATCCTGGGAAGGAACGCGATCCTTAAACAATTGGCTCGCGCCCGTGGTGCGCACGCCCGCCGTATCGATGTTGTCCTTCAGCGCGATCGGGATGCCGTGGAACGGCCCGCGCCACCGGCCCTGATGCAAATCCTCATCGGCCTTCCGCGCCTCGGCCAGTGCCTGCTCGCCCGTCACCGTGATGTAGGCGTTCAGCACGGGCTGCAGCTTCTGGGTGCGAGCCAGGCACGCGCGCGTCAATTCCACGGCCGATACCTTCTTCGCGCGCAGCAGCTCAGAAGCTTTCTTGACCGTCAGCCCCGCCAGATCGGACGTATCCGCGAACGCCGCACATGCGACCGCTCCGAGACTCGCTTGCAGAAACGTTCTTCGGTTCATGGCTGCTCGCAGCCAGTTTATTCGAAAATCGGCGCGAGCCTCGCCAGCACTTCCTCCACGACCGCATCGGGAACGCTCTCCAGTTTCTTGCCTCCGCGCGCTCCAAGGGCGAGAGCACGTGGTTGATCGCAGCGGACGACGCCGGTTGTCTTTGTGCCTGCGCCCGTCAGCGTCACCGCAAATCCAGCCGTTCGCGCAAAACTCCCGCCGCTTGTGATCGGCACAACTACAGGAACCTTCGTGACGCGATTGAAAGCTTCGGGCGAAACAATCAGGACCGGCCAGCGCCCCTTCTGCTCGTGCCCCTGCGTAGGATCGAGCGCCACCAGCCAAATCTCGCCGCGCTTCATCAAATCAGCTCCCGCCCCGCCCGCGCACCACTCAACCACTCGCGCTCCCGCCGGTTCCGTCGCACCTTCCGATTGCACTGGGCTAGCAGTTCATCAAGTGTATAGCGCGGCCGCTGCTGCGACTCGACTACCAGCCTCCCACCCCGCACAGTGAGGCCGACCTTCGCGCCGGGCCGGAGCCGCAATATATCCAGCACCGCGGGCGGGACCGCCAGCATCACCGATCCGCCGACTTTACGAAGATTCGTAATGTGCATGAACGTTCCCTCTTTCAGTTATACATCAATATAACACCCGGTAACTGGGATGCCACCGGCAGGAGCCTCAGCGCTTCACCCGCGGGCAGGTCCTTGTGTTTCCCTGGATGCCCCCGCACCCGCCCCGCTTCTGATACGCTTGAATCGAGTCCGAGGCGCCATCTATGAAGCTTGTCAGGCCGTTGCTGTTTTTCCTGGGCCTCAGCCTGTTTGCCATGCAATTCGGCGGATTCCGCGGCTACGGCCGCTACGACTACGAGTCCGGCCCCAACGTCCCGTCCGAATTCTACTGGAGCCGCCTGCAGTACACCTCCGGCTTCTCCGACGGCGGCCGCTACGGCTTCCGTTTCTTCGGCGGCGGCTGGTCGCGTGATTATCCCAAGGCCGATAACGACTGCCTCATCGCCCTGCGGCGCCTCACGCGCATCAACTCACCCTCGCCCCTCAATGTCGCCGATCTCCGCAGCGACCACATCTTCGATTACCCCTGGATCTACGCCGTCGACGTCAACACCTGGACCTTCACCGACGCCGAAGCCAAGCGCCTGCACGATTA
>JASIGB010000028.1:0-6060 GCA_030045355.1 Bryobacteraceae bacterium | reverse complement strand
TCGAGCGCCCAAAACGCGCGTGTGTAGCGTTGCGTGTGTTGTGTGACCGGCTCGGTAAAATCGCCACCGGGAGGGCTGATGGCTCCCACCATGCTGACCGACCCCTCCTTTCCGCCGAGCGTTCGCACGCGGCCGGCTCGTTCATAGAACGCCGCGATCCGGCTAGGCAGATAAGCGGGGAATCCTTCCTCGGCAGGCATTTCTTCCAAACGCCCCGCGATTTCGCGCAGCGCTTCCGCCCATCGGCTGGTGGAATCCGCCATCAGGGCTACGTCATAACCTTGATCGCGATAATACTCGGCGATGGTGGTGGCGCAGTAAATGCTCGCTTCGCGCGCCGCCACCGGCATATTCGATGTGTTCGCGATCAGGACGGTGCGCTCCATGAGCGGCCGGCCGCTCTTCGGATCGACGAGGCGCGGAAATTCGTCCAGCACCTCGGCCATCTCGTTGCCGCGCTCGCCGCAGCCGACATACACGATGACGTCCGCGTCGCACCATTTGGCCAGTGCGTGTTGCAGGATGGTTTTGCCCGCCCCAAACGGCCCCGGCATGGCCGCTGTTCCGCCCTTTGCTATGGGAGCGAAGGTGTCGATGACGCGTTGCCCGGTGACGAGGGGGCGCGATGGCTCCAGCCGTTCCGTGACTGGCCGCTCGGATCGAATGGGCCAGCGCTGGGCTAGTGCGATGGGCCGCAAACCGCCCGAGGTCTCGATGGTTGCGATGCGATCCTCGACCGCGTACTCGCCTTCGGGCGCGACGTCGGCTATCTTTCCTTCCAAATGCGGCGGCACCAGAATGCGGTGCTGGATTAGCGCAGTCTCCGGAACGGTTCCAACGATCTCACCGCCGCGCACGACCTCGCCGGCCTTGGCTTGCGGAGTGAATGTCCACTTCTTCGCGGGCAGCGCTTTAGCTTCCGAGCCGCGCGTGAGATAAATTCCGTGTTCGTCCCGCAAGGTGGCGAGCGGGCGCTGCAGGCCATCGTAGGTGTTGGCGAGCAGCCCCGGACCGAGGAGAACGGACAGCGGCGAACCGGAGCCGAACAGCGGCTCGCCAGGCCGCAGGCCGTTGGTGTCCTCGTACACCTGGATGGTCGCGACGTCGTGTTGGAGAGCGATCACTTCGCCCGTCAGACGAGCGTTCCCCACGTGCACCTGCTCCAGCACGCTGAGCTCGCCAGTCACCCGCGCCTTCACCACCGGGCCACTGATGGAAGTGAGCTTTCCCGCTTCCGTCATGACGGCTCCTCATTCAGGATGTTGAAGACGCGTTCGCGTAGGCGCGCACGTGCCAAGGCCAGGCGTGTCCCGAAGCTCAAGTCCATGCGCATGCGGCCATTGGTCGCAACCAAGCCGCCCCACGCATCCGACGGCGCCGGCGCACGTCGAAACTTCACGCCCGCTTCTTTGGACCACCCATCCAGCACTGCGTCTGTGAGCAGGCTGTGAACCGTGCAATCGCCGTTGAGTACCACCTCGCTCGCGTGCAGCTCCCCCGATGCGCGGACCGCCATGCGCTGGAGAAACTCCAGATAATCCGGCTGCTTCGCCAGATCGCGCAGCCGCTCCTCGGCGGCATGCCAGGCGCGCTCGATCGGCTCCTCCCGCAGTTCGATGAAACGCCGTTGTGCCTCCAGTTCGGCCCGCGCGAAATGTCGTCGCAAGGACGCGGCCGCTTGGCGCTCAGCATCTTCAGCGGCCTGACGCCGCACGGTTTCACTCTCTTGTTTTGCGCCCTCCACAATCGCAGCCGAGCGGCGGCGCGCGTCTTCAGCGATCTCGACCGCCTTCTGATGCGCGCGACGGCCAACTTCGGCAATCAACGCTTCGGGATCTCCCAAGATAGCGGTCATCAGTCCTCGAATCGAACTCCCAGGGCCTGCTCGATGCGTGTTTCTAAGGCGATCGACGGCCGGGAATGCCCAGCGGCCGGAATCTCGACGATTAGGGCTCCGGCTTCTTCCACTGAATCCGGCCGAGCTTCTGTCAGATTCTCAGTCAGCAGGATGAGACCCAAGTCCGGATCGGCTGTCGCCTCTCGAATGGCTTGGCGCGCTTGATCGACGTTGGATACCGCGCGGCCCTGCAAACCGATCAGGCCGAGGCCGAACACGGCGTCCTCACCGCCGATGACGACAATCTTCTGCCCTGGCATTAGCCCCTCAGAATAATGAACGAAACGATCAGGCCGTAAATCACGATGCCTTCCGCGAGTCCCACGAAGATCAGTGTGCGGCCTAGGAGATCCGGCTTCTCGGCGATCGCGCCGATGGCCGCGGCTCCTGCGATCCCAACGGCAACCCCCGATCCGATCGCGGCCAGGCCCGTCGCAATCGCGGCTCCCAGATAGCGGTTTTGGCCGGCCGTCGCGACCGCGGCCGCGGCCTCCTGAGCATGGAGCGGCTGGGCCAGGAACAGAAGCACTAGCGCCGCGAACAATACGTTTAATCCTTCAAGCCCGAACACCCACATTCGCATGTCTTCCTCCTGTGTCAAGCGATAGCGGCAGAAACGGTTGCCCTCTGCCTTGAAAAAACCGTCCAAAGAATTCGTAGTATTCCAGGCGCAAGGCCTGAATGCCGACGATCACGCCCTCGAATCCGACTACGAGAAAAGTTCCCACGAGCAGCACCAGCCATCCCCAGCGTCCCGTGGAATAGCTGACGACCAGCGTCGAAAGCCCTTCGTGCGCCACGGCGAAGGCGCCCAGTCGAATGAACGAAAGGCTGTTGCTCGCGTATCCGGTGACGGCTTCAAATAGCTCGAAAAATCCGGTGACCAGGGCCTCGCCGAGCCGGGGGGATGCGTGATGCCAGATCCAGGCGGCCAGTGGCTCGTGCAGCCACAGCACAGCGCAGAGCATGGGAATCGCGAGCAGCACGGATTTCGGCAAGAGGCCGAATCCGGCGCCTAGGCCGCCGCCGAGCAGCGTCCAATACAGGGCGATGCCCGCCACTCCATTCTTCTCCAGGAAAAAGCGCGGCCAATCGCGCGCCCTCCAGGCATTGACCAGGTTCATGACGAAGCCGATGTTGATCAGCACCGCACCGGCCGCCACCGCCGTGATCAGGATGGTCCAGATTCCTTCGAGGGGTCGAAGCCAGCGCGCTCCCAAAAGCGGCTGGCCGAACGCTGAACCGTAGAGCAGGCCAAAGAACATTCCGCTCGCTCCCGCGGCCGCGACCAGGACTCCGAAATCGAGGCGCCGATGCTTGAGCCACAGGCCGATCCCGAAGAGCATCAGTCCATGGCCCAGATCGCCGAACATCATGCCGTACATGACCAGAAAGCTGACGGTGACGATCAGGGTGGGGTCGAGCTCGTTATAAGACGCCAGACCGAAAGTGGTGACCAGCTCCTCGAAAGGCGCAAGCCAGCGCGGTGTCCGCACCAGGCTCGGGACGCTTTGCCGGTTGGGATCGGCCTTCAGGACCTCCATCGCGACGGGATGCCCGGCGGCGGCTTCGACTTTTTTCTTCACCACATCGACGTCACTGGCCGGAACCCAGCCGGAAATCAAAAATACGTCGCCGTGGCGCGGAAAACGCCGAATGGCCTCGGCAATCTTGCCGCCTGTGGTTGCTCGCCGAAAACATGCTGTGAGATCGCTCGCGAGCTCGCAAGCCAGCTCCGCTCGTTGCCGCTCCAGTTCTTCGAGGCGTTTTTCCAAATCTCGCAGCTTGCCGCGCAATGCGGCGAGCGCCTCGGGTGGCTTCCCGAGCGCTTCGGCGGGCAGCGGGCTCGGCTCAAAAAACGCGCTCTTGAGCGCGCGATCGAGAATCGCGCCATTGTCGGCCGAGCAGGCCGTGAGTAGCAAAGTACGGCCTTTATGCGTTTCGAGCGGAATCAGAAGAAACGGAATCTGAAATAATGCCTCCGCGACTCGAGGAACATTTTCGGCAGGCATGATTCCCACCATCACGGTTTGATTTTGTAGTTTGCGCAGATCCTCGATCGGGACATCGAGCGGAGCAAGAATCTCGACGTATGCCGAGGCGGTCTTGATCTTGTCCATCTCGCCGGCGGTCTCCTGCAGCCGTTGCTGCCAGGCGTGCACGGTGCTTTCGAGCAGCGCGGTTTGCGCCTCGATCTCGCGCCAGTCTGTGCTGGGCCGCAACGCTTCGGACGGCTGGAGCGCCAGATCGGGCAGCGATTCCTCGACCGGCTTCAATCGCAGCGCTTGCATCATTTCGCTCAGGCGCTCGGTGAGGCGGCCGTAGCGGGCCGCGAATTCGGCCCACTCGCCGGAAGGCGCCCAACCCTCCGGTACGCTGTCTTCCACCTGCAGCACCTCCATCCGCGCGAGAGCCAGGGTCACGGCTTCCACGTCCGGTTCGAGAACGAACAGGTTCGTCTCCACCATCGGTTCTGGCGCAAGAAAGCTCATGCGGCACGCACCATTCGTTGCGCGATCTCGCGCCCACTCAGCCCCATCGCCTTGCCCTCGGCCAGCATCGCGAGATCCTGAACCTCGGATTCGAGCAGCCAAAGATAAGCGAGAACGCCTCCCAGATCGAACATCGGGCGGTGGATCGCCTGGGTTGCGCGCCGGTACAGCTCGCGCGCGCCCAAAATCTCAACCCGCGTCAACGCCTCAATCTCGGAGAGCCCGGATGGAATTACGAGGCCCAACCGCCCAGCCTCTAACGCCAGCGGAGAACCGAGCGCGATGCGACGCACCATGTTGAGCCCCGCGTGAAATGCCCGGTGCAGTGTGTAGTTGATGATCTCCTCGGGAGTCATGCGGCCGTAGATGCGGTAACGATACGCCCAAAGGAGATTCTGAATCTCGATAGAGCGACCCAGGAATCGCCGCGCGCCCGCTGCATCCTTGCCGCGCTGCGATTCGATAAGCTGGACGAGCCTTTGGAAATAGAACAAATCGAGCGCGATCTCCAGATGGAAAAGGCGGTGCTCCTGCTGATAGCGCTCCATCGCGTTGGCGAGGGGGCGCACATAGATTGAATCGCGAAGCTGATCGATCACGGCGCCGGCCGATCCCGCCTCCATTAGAGTTTCCCATCGTCTTCTGGAGTCCAAGCTAATGAGCGATGTTGCGGCCAGCTTCGGATCCAGCCGGTAGTGAACGATTCGCAGCACGGTTTTCAGGTTCTCGATTTCGAATCTTCGGTTGTACCAGGCGAGAAGCTCGCGCGACGAGCGCGGTAGATAGCGGCCGAGCGCGCGCGAGGCAGCCGCCATCCGGCCGCGCAGAGTCTGCGAATCCTCTCCGGCGGCGGTTTGGGCCTCCAGCAACCGCGACCACGTATCCTGATCAATCAGCCGCGCGAGCCTGGCGCGCAGATTGCCCTGGACCGCCGCGAACGTGAAGAGGCTCAAAATTCCTCCCCGCTGAGGATCGCGTTCACAACCATATCCACCGCACGTGAGAAATTCGTCTCCGCGCGAAGACTGAAGGCTCGCGCTTTCGCTTCAGCCTGCTCCAGTCGGCGCTTCATCTCGGCTGCGCCCCGTAATTCCACCTCGGCCAAATTCGCGCGCAACAGACCTTGGCCCGACGTGCGCACGGCCTCCACGCTCTGCCGCGCTTGTTCACGGGCTTGCACCACCGTCTCTTCCGCTTTCGCCTGAGCGGCTCTAAGAATCTCCTGGGCCTGCTGTTCGGCCTCGATCAGGCGCTGAAGCGTGGTCTGTACGGGCGAATTTTCTGCCATAACCGGAATGTCCAATCCTGAAAGTGCACCTACGTAACCACTTTCCCGCGATCGCGTGGCGGCCCGGATGCAACATAAGAGGCTGATGGATCGGCAACCACAGAGCCGCTGGCTGTTCCCCCTGATCAACCTGCTGTTGGTCCTGCTGATTCTTCACTTCACATTCCGATTGTTCTCGGTCCAGGCGGCCAAGCCTATGTCTTACAGCGAGTTCCTGGCCGAGCTTCGCGCGGGTAAACTGAGCGACGTCGAGATCACTGAACGCGAACTGATCGGAATTCGGAAAAACGATGCCAGCCACCCCCTTTCGGCCTCCGAACGGACCATCAAAGCCACGCGCCTGCCCGGCGTCGATGAATCACTGATCCTGAAGGAATTAGACA
>JASIGB010000027.1:0-8759 GCA_030045355.1 Bryobacteraceae bacterium | reverse complement strand
CCCTTGAGTTCGAAATCGCACCGCGCAAAATGGTCAAGACCATCGGCTACAACGGTTCCATCCCCGGTCCACTCCTGCGCATGAAGGAAGGCCGGCCGGTAACCATCGAAGTGTTCAACGACACGGGCGAGCCCGATATCGTACACTGGCACGGATTGCATATCCCGCCGGAAGTGGACGGGGCCACCGAGGAAGGGACTCCGTTGATCCGCGCGCACCAATCGGCGCGCTATACCTTCACGCCGCGTCCCAGCGGCACCCGCTGGTATCACTCGCACGTCATGGCCGAACGGAATCTGAAGCGCGCCACCTATACCGGCCAGTTCGGATTTTTCTACATCGAACCGGCGAACGATCCGGGCAACTACGATCAAGAGGTTTTTCTCGCGCTCAAGGAATGGGATCCCTATTTTTCGAGCGCCGGCCCCGACGACGATTCCATCGACGTCGCCTACAATCTTTTTTCCATCAATGATCGCGCCTTTCCGCACGGCGGGCCGATTCGCGTGAAACAAGGCCAGCGCGTCCTGCTCCGCATTCTGAACGCCAGCGCGACCATCCATCGCAGAATCGCCGTCGCCGGACACAAGTTTCGCGTGGTCGCGATGGACGGCAATCCGGTGGCCGTGCCCAAGGAAGTGGGCGCGCTCGAGTTTGGCCCCGCCGAGCGGATTGACGCCGTCGTCGAAATGAATCAGCCCGGCGTGTGGATCTTGGGCGCCACCGACGATCATGACCGCGAGCACGGCATGGGAATCGCGATTGAATACGCCGGACAATCCGGCGAGCCGCGCTGGACCCCGCCCAGTGACGAGCGCTGGGATTACACGGTGTTTGGCGGCGCGGGCAAGCCTGGCGTGCCATCCACCGGCTTGGAGCGCGTGCCCCTGGTTTTCGAGAAGAAATTCGCCGGTCATCATTGGGTGGACAAGTGGACCATTAACGGCAAGGAGTTTCCGAAAACCGATCCCATTCGCGTGAAGCCCAACGGCCGGTACCGGTTGGTATTCGACAACCGCAGCAATGAAGCGCACCCGGTGCATCTGCACCGCCATACGTTCGAACTGGTGAGCGTGGCGGGCGTCCCGACGTCAGGTGTCTATAAAGATGTGGTCGTGGTGGCGCCCATGAGCCAAACCGAAGTGGACCTGTTCGCGAACAACCCCGGCCTGACGCTGTTTCACTGCCATCAGCAGCTCCACATGGATTATGGGTTCATGACGCTGATGGAATACGTCTGAAGGCGCAGCCGCGCGAGGCGGCCCGTCAGCGGTCAATTCCCACAACGGTGTTGCGCCTTAACACTTCTGCAAAGTTCACGCATTCACGCACCCTAAACCCTACATAGAAGACCGTCTTGGCAATCCCCGTGTTTCCGTCTCACGCGCGGCACATAGGCTCGCGCCAAGTCTTACCCCGGTAAGCGTTCAGGCCACGCCGAAGGAGACAGGCTCGTCTCCCGCCTCGACGCCGCGTCTCGCAAACCGTCGATCACGTTTTTGAGTGTCCCCTCTTGGGCATCGGTTAGGAAGTAGGCTCCGTGGCCCCGATCCACTGCCTGCAAAAGCGCGTCGATAGGATTGGTGACGTGAGGGCCGGCATGCCTGAGTTCCTCCATCCGGCCACTGCCCGTTAGCTGCTTTCACCACCCGCATCTGATCGAGCATCGCCATGTCTGTCCCCGGATCCTTATCCAAACGCCCCACGTGCCCAAAGGCGAAGCACAAATCGCAAATTCCCAAATCGCAAATTCCCCTTGTACTTCGACAGGAGTCGGTGTATGCTTCCTGTAGAAGCAACAGAGAAGATATGGCCGCGCCGATCGAACTTCCGCAGGGCACGCTTGATTTGCTGATTTTGCAAACCCTCGCGCTAGCGCCCCAGCACGGTTGGGCGATATCCGAACGCGTGCAACAAATCTCCAGTGATGCGCTGCGCATCCAGCAGGGCTCCCTTTATCCGGCGCTGCATCGCCTGGAGCGCCGGGGATGGATCAAGGCCCGCTGGGGTGTTTCGGAAAACAACCGCCGCGCGAAATACTATGAGCTGACCAAAACCGGGCGGCGCCAGTTCGAATTGGAAAAGGACAATTGGCTTCGGCTCACCGCGGCCATGGCGCAGGTGCTTGGGACGGCCTACTAAGGGAGGCATGCCGTGCTCAGCGACGTGTTGTATCGTCTCCGTTCTTTGTTCCGCCGCCAGCGCGCTGAAGCCGAGTTGGAGGACGAGCTGCGGTTCCACTTCCAACAACAGGTGGAGAAGCACCGCCAAGCCGGTCTAGATGAGAACGAAGCCCGGCGCCGAGCTCGCCTGGCATTTGGCGGCGCCGATCAAATCAAGGAGGAGTGCCGCGAAGCGCGGGGCGTACTGCTCCTGGAAAATACGCTGCAGGATTTGGTTTATGCGCTGCGGACCCTGCGTAACAAGCCCGTTTTCAGCGCCGTCGCGGTTCTGACGCTCGCCCTGGGCGTGGGCGCCAATACGGCGATGTTCAGCATCGTGAATGCGGTGCTTCTGCGCCCGCTGCCCTATGCCGATTCCGCCAGGCTGGTACGGGTAATTTTCAGCCAGCCCGGGATTGGAATGCGCGATGTTCCATTCTCGGTTCCCGAACTGGAGGATCTGCGGACACGCGCCGGAATTTTCGAATACGCCAGCGCCATGGGCCGCGGCAGCGCGAACCTCACGGGCGGCAAGCAGCCGGAGCGCCTGGAAATGGTGGTCGCAACACCCGACTACTTCGCGCTGTTGGGCGTGACGCCGCAAATCGGACGTCTCTACGGTCCGCGGGACTTCGTCCCGGGCTTCGCTCCGGTGACGGTGATCAGCGACGCCGTTTGGCGGCGTTCTTATGGCGGCGATCCCAACGCGATTGGCAAGACCGTTTGGCTGGATAACGATCCGTATACGATCATCGGAGTGCTGCCACCGGGATTCCGCCATCCGGATCGTGGCGATTCGCGGCAGACGGTGGAAATCTGGACGACCGCCGGTTTTTCCGGCGACCCCGTTCCCAAGCCCGCCCGCGGTACGCGTTTCATTCCCACGGCCATCGCGCGTCTTAAGCCGGGAATCACGCTGCGGCAGGCCCAGGTGCGGTTGGCCGCCATGGCCGTCGAGATCCGGCGCGATTTCCCTGGGGATTATCCGGCGCAAGCAAAATGGACGATCGAAATTCAGCCCCTGCAGGAGGCCATCGTCGGCAACGTTCGCCCGATGCTGCTGGTTCTGTTCGGCGCCGTCGTTCTGATCGTACTGATCGTGTCGCTCAATATCGCGAACCTCCTGCTTGCTCGCGCGTCGGGACGGCAGCACGAATTGGCGGTGCGATTCGCGCTGGGCGCGGGGAGTGGACGAATCGTGCGCCAGATGCTGACCGAGTCCGTGCTCTTGTCGCTGATCGGCGGCGGTGTGGGGGCCGTGACCGCCGTGGCGAGCCTGAAGCTGATCACCGGCGTTCTTCCCGCCGCGATCCCGCGGCTGAACGAGATCAGTATGGACTGGGTGGTTTTGGCGTTCGCATTTCTCACGTCTCTTCTGACTGGTGTGCTGTTCGGCTTGGCTCCCGCGATTCAGGCGGTGAAATCGAGCCTGGTGCAGGGAATTCGGGAGGGATCGCGCGGCGCCGGTAGCGGCGTGAAAGCCGGCCGCTTGCGAGACGCCCTGATCGTTTCGGAACTAGCGATCGCGGTAGTGCTGATGATCGGAGCCGGCCTGCTTCTGCGCACCTTCGAGGACCTGGTCCATCAGAATCCCGGATTTAATCCGGCTCAGGTGGTCGCGGCCGATGTGACCCTCCCCGAGCCCAACGATCCGAAGCTCGATCCCTACCTCGACATGACGCGCCAGAACGCGTTTCGCCGGGAAGTGCTGCGGCGCGTCAACGCGATCCCGGGCGTGCAGCTCGCCGCGATCACATCGGACCTGCCGGCCACGCCGCAAGCGGACACCAACGCGCTCGCGATCGAAGATCGCCCGGCGGACTCCTCGCAAAATCTCCACGCGGATTTGATTCGCATCAGTCCGGATTATTTCAAAGTGATGCAAGTTCCGCTGGTGCGCGGGCGCTTTTTCACCGAGGGCGATTCGGAGGGCAAACAGTTGGTCGCAATTGTCGACGAATCCACGGCCCGCCGTTATTGGCCGGGCCGGGACCCCATCGGGCGGCGGATTCGTTGGGGCCAGGACCGGAAGCGGCCGTGGCTTACCATCGCCGGAATCGTGAAGGACATGAAAAACGACGGGCTGGATATCGATGGTGTTCCGCACGTGTACGTTTCCAATTATCAAAGCAACGGCGATTCGGTGTACAACGCCGTGAACCGGACTTTCAGCGTGGTGCTGCGGACGTCGCTTCCGGCCGCGCAACTTGAGCCGCGGATCCGGCATGAGATCCAGAGTATCGACCCGGGTTTACCGGTCGCGAAAGTGGCATCGATGAACGAGGTGATCGGCCATTCGCTCGCTTCCCGCCGTTTTTCCGCCGTTCTGGTGGGAGGATTCGCGCTGGTCGCGCTGCTGCTCGCCTCCACGGGTGTTTACGGGCTGCTGGCCTACATGGTCGGCCAGAGGTCGCCGGAGATCGCGATTCGAATCGCACTGGGCGCGCGGGGCGCGGAAATTCTGAAAATGATTCTGGCGAGGGGCGTTGTCCTGGCGGGCGCCGGAACGGTCGCGGGACTGGCGCTGGCGGCCGCCGCGGCGTCGCTGATGGCGAATCTCCTTTACGGCGTCCGCCCGCACGATCCGTTGGTGTTCCTGACCGTACCGGTGGTTCTGTTCGCGGTAGCTGTATTGGCGAGCTACGTTCCGGCGCATCGGGCAACGCAGGTGGATCCGATCACTGCACTGCGCGATGCGTAGTGGAATCTCATTTAGCGGTACGGCTACATTTGGATCTCGTGAAGGCTGGATCTCGGGGCAGGATTAAAAGGACCGGCACACGTCATGCGGGCGTTTCCGCGAAGCCGCGGTCACGCCAACCTGACAGGAAGCGGGCGAAATCATCAAAGACGAACCGGTGCAGGTCAACATTCGCGCTTTTATCCCGGAGCCGCAACGCCGTTAAGCGCCCGCGCGAATATTTCCGCGCTTGACAGGCCCACGGAAAGGGTTATCCTTGATCCAAGGAGTCTACTCGCATGTCGAAGCGGTGGATCGTTTGCTGGGCCTTGACTCCGTTGCTTGGCCTCCCTGCCCTCGCCCAGTCCGTTATCTCGGCTCATTCGGGCTTGGTGCAATTTTCCGATGGTTCGGTCTTCCTGGACGACCAGCGGCTGGAACAAAAAGCCGGCAAGTTCGACCAAATGAACAATGGCTCGGAACTGCGCACCGGCGTTGACGGCCGCGCCGAGGTCCTGCTCACGCCCGCCACGTTCCTCCGGGTGGGCGCAAACAGCGCGGTTCGCATGCTCTCCAACAAGCTCGAAGACACCCGCGTGGAATTGCTGCGCGGCTCCGCGGTGCTCGACCAGAGCCCTGACACCCTCGCCGATACCTCGGTCACCATCGTCTATAACCTGGATCAAGTACAGATCAAGAAGCCCGGGCACTACCGCTTCGATTCCGAGCCGCCGCAGGTGAAGGTGGAAAGCGGCGAGGCCGAAGTCACCGGCAGCGGCAAAACCGTGGATGCCAACGCCGGCTACGTGGTTCCTTTCGACGACAAGCTGGCGGCCCGCAAGCTGCTCAACGATCAGGCGCTCACGCCCGGCGCCGGAGACGACCTGGATCGTTGGGATCAGGCGCGTAGCAGCGCCGTCGATCACGGCAATCAGGAAGCCGCCGCCACCAACGATCTTTCCAACGTCATCGACGGCTGGAACAACAATCCGGACTCGGTGCTGCAATCGCTCGGCATCCCGCCCTATGTCCCTGGTATGTCGAGTACGATTCCGCCGCCTGGATATGGTGCGTATGGCTCCAGCTTGGACCCGTACGGGACATATGGGTACGGCTATGGTTCTGGTCTCTCTCCTTATGGCTCAGGGCTGTATCCTTACGGCTCCGGGCTGTATCCGTATGGCTCCGGGCTATACTTCTCAGCCTTGTATCCTTACGGCGGCCTGTACGGCCCCGGATTTGTGAGCCCATTGTTGCTTTACGGCGTGCCGGCTTATCGGCCCCTTCGGACTTATCCAAGCTACACGTATCGCGGCCTCGCGCCGGCCTATGGGTCCCGCTACGGCGTTGGTGCCGTACGCCCCAGCGTCGGATTCGGCGTGGGCCACTCGGCCATCGGCGCCGGGCACATCGGTGGCCGCCGCTAGCGTCCCACTCAGGTCCGCGCGTTGGAAGGACGGAGCGCAACGATCCCACAGCCCGTACTTAAATAAAATTCTGCAAACCCACTGGATAAGACTTTGATAAATCAACGCTTACGCCTTCGTCGTACCTGCCGGGAAATTGCGGTATTGCCTTAGCTTCTATTCGCTGGGCGCGTAATATCCTTCTCGCCAGCGCGCCTTCAGCGGAGGAAGCGCCTTAGGTTGTTGAAGTTTTACTTCAATCTTTCGATATTTGCCATCGTGGGTCGCATTCGTGGGCGAGTAGGCCAGCACGTATTGGTTGCGCAGCTCGATGCCGATGCGCTCGGCGATACCGGGCAGCTCGCGCAGGTTCATCGCCGCCAGCGCCCGGCCGCCGGTCTGATTGGCGATTTCCGCCAGCAGCCGCGGCCCATCCAATTCCGCGTCGCCCAGCTTCCCGCTCCCGGCGCCATGCGATCCCAGGCTGGGGGGCAATCCGAAGCTTAGGCTAGGCTCGAAAACACCCATCGCGTACACCTGCACGTCCGCTTCACGCACCAGGCCGGTGATTTCACGGGACGTGTAGCGGCTGTTGTTGTCGCCGCCGTCGGAGATCACCAGCAGCGCCTTGCGCGGATTCTTGGAATGCTTCATCTCTTGCAGCCCCAGGTGCACGGCATCCAGCAGCGCGGTGAGGCCTCCCGAGGTCGCTGACGTCATGGCGCTCTGGATCGCGCCCGAATTGTTGGTGAGGGGCACGGAGAGCTGGGCCTGGTCGCTGAATTCCACCAGGAACGCCTCGTCGGCGCTGTTCAAGGTCTTCAAGAACTCCGTCACTGCCCGCCGCGAAGTGTCGAGCTTCTCGCCCATGCTCCCACTGGTGTCCACCAGCAAGCCGATCGAGAGCGGTGCATCTTCGTTCGAGAAATGCGTGACCTTCTGCTCCACGCCATCCTCGAATAACCGCAGGTCGTCCTTGCCCAGGCCGAGCACGTAGCGATTGTTCGGATCGGTGACCGAAACCGGAACCAGGACCAGGGTCGTGTCGGCGCGAAACGCGGTGGGATCCTTGAGCGCGCCGGTTTCCGCGGCGGTCTTGGCGGTGTCAGCCGTTTGTCCCAGCGACAGCGTGGCACAAGCGCAGAAGGCGGCTAGAAAGACTCGCACAGCGGCTGGAACTCCTCACTGCAATCTACCACGAGCAGCGAGTGAAAAGGAGTGAGGGAGCTGTGACCTAAAGATTTTCCCTGCGGCTGACGATGAACATCCGGGGCCGTATGCAGCCGTGCAGGCCTCGGAGGATTCATGTCCCATACTCGATGGGCGTCCTGCACCGCAGCGTGCGCCGCCGCCCTGTTCATTCCGGCGTTGTTAAATCCGCAAAAATTGAAGGCGCAAAGCCGGCGCGAGCCTCTCATCAACGAACGGATCGATGAATCAAAATTGCAGACCCTCGCCGGCAACACGCGGCCCGAGGCCATCGCCAGCAACGATCGCGGCAGCGTGGAAGACAGCTTCCGCATGGAACACATGCTGCTCCAGTTGCGGCGCTCCACCGGGCAGGAGGACGCAGTCCGCTCCAGGATTGAGGATCTGCACGATGCCGGTTCCCCCAACTTTCATCGCTGGCTGACAGCCGAAGAATTCGGCGGAAATTATGGTCCGGCGCCCGAAGACCTGGAAAAGATCACCGGGTGGCTGGAATCGCACGGCCTGACGGTGAATGCCATCTATCCGAGTGGAATGACGATCGACTTTTCGGGTACCGCGGCCCAAGTGCGCGAGGCGTTTCACACCTCGATTCATTACTACGAAGTGGCGGGCGTCCGGCATATTTCGAACGCCTCGGATCCTCAGATCCCCGCCGCGCTCGCTCCCGTGGTAGCGGGCGTGGTGTCGCTGCACGATTTCCGGCCGCGCTCCATGCGGGCGCCGCGCCGGGAGTACACCTACACCTCGAGCGGGGTGACCTATGAGGCGCTCGTGCCCGCGGATTTGGCCACGATCTACGATCTGAACCCGCTGTTTGAGAGCGGCGTTACGGGCGTGGGCCAGACCGTCGCGGTCATTGAGGACACCAATCTTTATTCGACGGCGGATTGGTCGACGTTTCGCTCTACGTTTGGGCTTTCAGTGTACAGCGCCGGCTCGCTCTCTACGCTTCACCCAGAACCCGCTTCGGGCCGCAGCAACTGCGGCAACCCGGGCGTCAATAGCGACGACGTCGAAGCCATTCTGGACGCCGAATGGGCTACCGCCGCGGCGCCCAGCGCCAGTATTGTCGTGGCATCCTGTTCCGATACCTACACCACGTTCGGCGGCCTGATCGCAATGCAGAACCTGGTCAACAGTTCGAAACCGCCCTCCATCATGAGCATCAGCTACGGCGAGTGCGAAGCCGAAAACGGCGCCGCCTCCAACGCCTCCTTCAATTCGCTGTATGAGCAGGCCGTGGCGGAGGGAATCTCGGTGTTTGTCGCCGCGGGCGACGAGGGCGCGGCCAGTTGCGAC
>JASIGB010000268.1:0-3016 GCA_030045355.1 Bryobacteraceae bacterium | reverse complement strand
ATAACTTTCCCCGAAACGCGCGTCTTTATAGGGAAATGCGCCGTTATTATAGAGCGCTGCTTCCCACAGCATCGCTCCCGTAGTCATCATGCTGGTGCGAACCGCGAAAACTTCTCTCGCATGACACCCCGCCGAACCACAAGTCTGCTCCGCCACGCGCAGGTCGCCCGGATTCACGAACTGGATGTACTCCTTGCTTTCCTTCAGCCACTGCGTGTAAGCGCGCACCGGATTCGCCGAGCTGCGCCACATCTCCGGAATGCTCGGCTTGGGATGTGCATTCTGTTTCGCGTCTTCGTATCCCGGCGATCCCTTCTGCGCGCCCACCGGCGGCATCACGCTCGCGTTTCCACCGTGGCAATCCGCGCAGCCCAGCCGCACGGTTCCGGTAGTGTGCATGGTGGCCGAATCGGTTTGCCCGTGGCAGGCGACGCATCCCACACTCGCCCGACCGGCTTCTGCCGCGGATTCACCCAGGCGAGATTGTGCCAGCAGCAACGCGCAGGCGGCGCTCGCAGCCACGCCCACCGCCAGCCATCGCATGCTTCTAAAATTTGAATCGGACATTCGTAAAAACCGCCAGCAAAACTCGATTGGTCGAAATATCGCGCAGTCCCTGAAACGGCACCAGCGCATCCACGCCGCCCGTGATGACGATGTTCTCCGAAAGCGGCGGCCGGTACGAAAACCCGATCCCGGAATCCGCGCCGATCCCCGCATGAATATTGGATTGGAACAGCAGCAACTCCAAAGGATCGGTATGCGCGAAGCGCAGCAGATTCAGGTTCACGAACCCGCGTAGCTTAGGCGTAATGTCGATATCCACTCCGCCGTTGTACAAAAACAATCCGGGATTGACGAAATTCGCTTGCCCTTCGATCTTGCTCGTGCGCAGATCGGGGACCAGGCTGCCGGGACTCACCAAGCCCACGCCCGTGCTCGTCAGCCGGATTCCTTCGCGATCCCAAAAGCTGAAAAACCCGCCCGCGAAATTGGGATTGTCGAAAATCGTGTCGAAGCCCGTCGCGGTTCCATCGCGCGGATCCTTGTCGCCCGAGGCATAGAAGAACGAAAGCCGATAGCGCAGCCAGTCCTTGTCCAGCGACAGCTCCGCCGCCGCCATCTGCGCGTTGATGCTCACGCGGCGTCCCGCGATCTCGTTGAACTTGTCGGTCCCCAGCACCTGATAGAATGCGTCGGTCACGTTGATCTTGCCGAAATGCCCGTCACCCGCCAGGCCGTAATAATACGCGCGCACCGAATGCGGCGCCACGTTGCCGATAGGCGCCGGGCGCACCAGAAAATTGTCGGTGTCGTACTGCAACGACGGATCGTCCTTGTCGTAATGGAAGCTGGCCTCCATCGTATATCCGGGCACCAGGAAATCCTGGCGGTAAACATTGGCGATCATCACTTGCTGGTTGCGATACGCCATGCTATTTAACCCGCTATTCGTATCCTTTTCGAGCATGGCAAAGTACGCCAAATTGAACTGATAGCGGTTCGAGTCCAAATTTCCGAATAGCCTTAACCCTGGCTCCTGGTCCGAGAAAATAAATCCGCGAAAATCGCTGGTAAACGACTGAATTCCAGCGCGCAAGGAAATGAAATCGTATTGATTGCTCAGGTCCTTTAGCTTCACTTCCGCGAAACCTTCCTGCAGCCCGAGATGCGCATCCAGGCGCGTGGTCCCTTTGGCAGGATTGAAATTGACGATACCGTCCTCTTGCGTCGCCAGGTAGTTCACGTCCACCACCGGCGTCACCTGGATGCGCCAATCGGCCGGACGAAATGACGTGTCGCCGTGAAACAAATCGAAGGAAAATGCGAAATCCTGATCCAGAAAGAACTGGCCGAACCGCCCGAAGAACTGGTATTCGCCCGGACTCGCGGCGGACACTCCGCTCGGAGTGGGTAATCGCCTTCCATCCACGAAGCTATCGCTGGTCACCGTCACATCGAGGAACGTCTGATTTCCGATGATCGGCTCGTCGCCCTTCCATTTGTTGCGATCGAACGGATCCAGCGTATGTCCGGAGACGTAGGGCACCTCGAAGTTCGGATAACGATGATAGTCGGGGAAATCATAGCCCCAGCGATTCGGAACGCTTTCGAACACCTGCTCGTCGGAAGGCACCGGCGGGACGGGCTTCAATTCCGGCACCGGAGCCTCCGCGGGAAAGCTTCGATACGCGGACTGCGTCGCTGGCGCCTGCGACACTTCCGGCGGCGCGGGGCCCAGCTCGGGTAGCCGCGGAATGGTTCGCGGACCCGTGGGCGCGGTCGTCGCCGGCTTCATCGCCAGCATCAGCGGATACACGTCGCCCGCGCTGAGATTAATGTCACCCTGCGCGAATGGCAGGAACCCGTCGCGTGTCGCCTTGATCTGATAGCGTCCCGGCACAAGATTGACATAGCGAAACGATCCGTCGCCGTTCGACGTCATCGGAAGGCTGCGACCCGAGGTCAGGTTTTGCAGAACCAACGCGACGCCACCCAGTCCCAGGCCTTCGCGCGTGGTCACGATGCCGATAATCGCCGCGGTCTTCGAGAATGTTTGCCGCGGGATCCGCTGCGTCTGGCCCGCGAGAACCGTCTGTGCTCCAGTCAGATACAGCGCGGCCGTGGGCAAGGCGAATGACAGCACGCACACCACTCTCGCCTGTATCCGACGCTCCGCCATTTTTTGAAAGGACCTTTGTACAAGAATCCCGTAAGGCGGCAAATCCGTCAAGCGGAGTTGTTTCAAAGGATTGTTGTTTCCAAAGGCTGTTGTTTCAGAGCTCTCAAGCCAATCCCTGATGAGTCGCTTCAATTCTTCTTGTGTCTTGTCCCCGCAACTTGCCCAGGTAATGAAATTGCGTCTTGACAGCGATGGAAGCTTCTGGCCAAACTGGACTTCGAATGCCTGTTGCGATGCATTTCGGAGTTCGCGACCGGCCCCGATCCAAGCCGCACGCGGTGCGGCCCCTCTTCGCTTCACTAACTACTAATCCAATCCAACGCACGGAGAAAT
>JASIGB010000267.1:0-6940 GCA_030045355.1 Bryobacteraceae bacterium | reverse complement strand
AAGCAAGCGGAGGCGATCGCGTTCATGCCGCAACGCTTCTTTGTTGAGGTGCCTCTCTATTGCGATGCCGGCAATGTGGCTGGCATTCTCGATCAACTGCAGATCGAAGGAATCGGGATCGCGCACTTCACGATACAGGATGGCGAACGTGCCGAGGACCTTCCCTTCCGGCGTGAACAGAGGGCGGGACCAAACGGCACGAATGCCATAGGGCGCCATCAGGTCGCGATAATCGTCCCAAATCGGCGCGCGCAGGATGTCGGCGACATACACCGGCTCCCTCCGGTAAACCGCAGTGCCGCAGGACGCGCCGTTCGGTCCAATCAGCATGGGCCCCACGGCGGCAGGAAATCCAGGCAGGCCGGGCGCGGCGGCGCAATGCAGAGATTTTTCCTCCCCGTCGGGAAGCCAGATCGTGCAGAACATGCCATTGCCCTGTGATTCGACGGATCGAGCAATAATCGTCAGAACCTCGGGCAGCTCGGATCCGCCAAGAATCAATCTCAGAATGTCGAGAACCGAATCGCCGGAGAAGAAGCCCGCTTCATCCGGCGCACTTTCCACATTCCGCCCGTCGGTCGCCGGAGATCGCGCGGCATAGTTCATACTTCATGATATCGGGCCGCGAACCCCGGGCAGCTTGATGTCCCCCGAATTTTCGAACAGGCCGCGCTAAAACAGAAGCCCCACGGTGGCTTAGTCCGTGGGGCTGGGTTTCAGATTTAGGAGAGGAATCTGTCAATTATCAGACGACGGCCGGCGCTTTAAAGTCGGACGATCGTCGTCATCGGAATCGGAGCTGTTACCGTTACTCCCACCATTGTTGTCGACCGTGCCGCCCGAACCGGGCGCGCGCCGCAGCGTGGGCTTGTTGGCATCGGCTGGATTATTGCTGACCTTGCGGTTGTGCATGGCCAGCAGCCGCGAGCGCACGTCGTTAAACTCCGAGGTCGTCACTACGTACTCGGGCTTGGCCTTCAGATATTCCTGAATGTTCTTCTGCGCGGCGCGGATGCGGGCGTCCGTGGGCGGATGCGTGGAGAACACCTTGGAAATCGTTCCTGGCTTACGTTTTTCCAGCGTCTCGATCTTCTCGAAGAAGTCCACGAACGCCGTCGGATCGTAGCCGGTCTTATACATGTATTCCAAGCCCAGCAGATCCGCTTCTGATTCCATATGCTGGGAGAATTGCAGGAACCCGATCGGCACCAGCACGCTAGCGGCCTGGTAAATCCCATAGCCCGTCCAGCCGCCCATGAAAATCAGCGGGATCATGCCCAGTTGAGCGATTTCACCGCGCGTAGCCTGCTTGGTTCCATGCCGCGCCGCCACGTGACCGATCTCGTGCGCCATCACGCCGGCCAGCTCCGCTTCGTTGTCCGCCTTCATGATCAGGCCCGAGTTGACGTAGAAGAAACCGCCTGGCAGCGCGAATGCGTTCACTTCATCGCTGTCGATTACCTTAATAGTGAACGGAACCTTGGCGTCGGAGTTGCGAACCAGGTTCTGGCCCACGCGATTCACGTACTCGGCGATTACCGGGTCGTTAATCATTTTCGCTTGGCGCTCCACCTGGGCAGCCAGCTGCTTGCCAAGAGCGATCTCTTTCTCCAGTGAGTAGAAGTTGACGCCCCCGCCGACGTTCCGATTACCGATCTGATCGGGATCTTTCTCCGGGTCCTCGGCGAACATGCGGACCGGTGTAGTCAACGCCAAAGCAAGCGAAAAACTCAAGCCAGCGGACAACAGGCGTTTCATCCAGAGACTCCTAGAGTCAAGTATAGACCCTTCACGCTTTATACGTATAGTGGTCTGTATGGGTTTCCCGCAAAACAGTCCCATAACGGTCACAGCCGGCTCGCTTTGGCGCGAGTACCGGGAGGAATTCCCAGTCACCCAGAACTTGATCTACCTGAACCATGCCGCCGTCGCACCGCTACCCCGCCGATCGGCCCAAGCCATGCAGGACTGGGCCGCCGACGCCCTCCAGTTCGGCGCTCTGCATTACGACAAATGGTTGGATACCTTTGAGGGGCTTAGGGTTGCGGTCGCGCGGATGATCAACGCCCAGCGCGGGGAAATTGCTCTGGTGAAGAATACCTCCGAGGGAATATCGACGGTCGCCCAAGGGCTGGATTGGCATCCGGGCGACCGGATCGTGGCGTTTCGCGAGGAATTTCCGTCCAATTACTACCCGTGGCTACGCCTTGCGTCCAAGAGGTGCTACGTAGAATGGCTCTCCTGCACCGATCCGCTGGAAAAAATCGACCTCGCCTGCACCGGCGCAAAGCTCCTGGCCATCAGCTTCGTGCAATATCTCAGCGGTTTTCGGGCCGATTTGAAAGCGATCGGCGAGATCTGCTGGAGGCGCGGTTGCTTCTTTTTTGTGGACGCGATCCAGGGACTCGGCGCGTTTCCGCTGGACGTCGAAGCCGCTCATATCGATGCTTTGGCCGCCGACGGCCACAAGTGGCTGCTGGGATCGGAAGGCTGCGGAATTTTGTACGTCCGGAAATCGCGTCAGGACTCCATCTTCCCGCAAGAATTCGGCTGGACCACCGTGGCCGGCTATAACGACTATTCCTCGCGCGACATGACGCTGCGGGAGGACGCCGGACGCTACGAATGCGGGACGCTAAACACCATCGGCTGTCACGGCCTGAAGGCCTCCATCGAGCTGATATTGGAAGCGGGCGTCGAGCGCATCGCGCCGGCGGTGCAAGGGCTCGCCGATCGGTTAGCCGCCGGTGCCATGAACAAGGGCTACCAGATCCTCGGCGACCGCACGCCTGAGAACGGAGCGGGCATCGTGGCGCTCGAAAAGCCCGGCATCGACAGCCGCAAGGTGGCGCACGATCTGAAGCAGAAGGGCATCATCGCCGCGCCGCGCCAGGGCTGGGTGCGCTTTTCCCCGCATTTTTATATCAGCCCGGAAGAGATCGACCGCGTGATCGAAGCGCTGCCATAACCAGTCAAGAATCAGACTTGCTATCTACGTCACCTTAGCTCAACTGCGTCATGACTTGGACCGTCCTCGTTCACGCCGGAGCCGCAAAGGAACTTAGCGCGATCCCGGCCGATCGCCGAAAACGCATCCTCGATGACATCTCCGCGCTCGCAGCGGACCTCGTTCGCAACGAACGTACATACAAATAGGGGTCCTTCGGCGCCATCCAATTCACCGATCATTCCAGCCCCAGCGGATGCTTCGGCACCTCATCGCGCGGCTTCCGCGGCTTGCGGAACGACGTCGCGATCAGATAGATCACCAGCACCGCGAGCGCGGCCGCCAGGAACAAACTTCCCGCGAGCCACCAGGCGGATTCATAGCGCCACTGGTTCACCAGGCGCGGCACCAACAGCGCCAACACCACCAGGCTCAGAACGATGCGGAGGAGCTTGCGATAAGACATCCTCCGCTATTCTAATCGAGGTCTTTTTTCTAATCGAGCCTAGTCCACCGGGGTCCAGGACGGATCGGGATCGTAGCTGTTCACGGGAGTAACCGTCTTCGCGCCACGGTCCTTCTCATATACAATGCCGTCCTGATTCACGATGAACGTGTGAACGCCGGTGACGCCGTACTGCGCCGGCCACGCCACCAGCGCGAAGCCGCCGATCATTCCTCCATTCGATTTGGACTTGTCGAGGATATAGGAATGTTGGCCGCCCGGTGCGTTGGGGCCCTGCTCGGTGAGCGTGCGGAAATAATAGCCATGGTACGGCCGAGTAGGATGCTCGCCCGCGGCCTCGGCGAATTCCTTGGGGATTTCCTCGTTGCCGGAAACCGAGGTCTCGATATTTCGCGCATACTCCTGGGTTCCCGCCGCCGAGCGCTTCCTCGCCGCAAAGGCCTCCTGCACGCCTACATAAGCCGCGCAGGCCTGGATAGCATCCAGTTCGTTCTCGCCGATCCGCCGCGCCCGAACCTCCACCGCACCGCGCGCCGGATCGAAGCGCCAGACGTTCCCTTCCTCGAGCAGCGGGATCGGAAACGGCCAGTCCTGATCGCCGATCAACAGCACCCTGACATGACGATTCATGGAGGACTGCACCAGATGATGTTTTTCGCCAGCGATCTTAGCGAATTCCTGGCGCTCGGCTTCATCCTGCTTGGGATCGCCGGAAGTCAGGATGCCGCGCGCCGAAGACCCGAGAATCGAACGCAGAGCCGCGGTATCGTTCTTCGATGCGGCATCGATCAGTGCTTCGGTTGCCGCATCGGGTGAGTCGAAGGTCTTCTGCGCAATCTTGGCAGGCGTCGAATGTACCCCTCCGGCCGCCGGTCTCTGGGCCGCCGGTGTTTGAGCCGCCGGTGTTTGAGCCAACGCCCCGCCGGCGGCAAAAGCGAACGTGATCGCCGTGAATATTTTCGCGGTCATTTTTGGGGTCATGGGTTACCTCCTCCCTCCGCCGCCGCCATGGAATCCTCCGCCGCCGAACCCGCCGCCGCGGAAACCACCTCCACCGAACCCGCCACCGAAGTGGCCGCTGGAGAATCCGTGATCGCTTTGCATGCGGGTCTCATTTCCGCTGCGGATTCCGCCGAACGCGCTGCGGCCGGACTCACGCTCGGGTGCGGCGAAATGCCCTTCGGCTCTCCCCGCTCCGGCGTTCCCTCTGAATGCATTCCCCCGAACCGCCTCGTCGCCCCGGAACGCGGCCGCGCCGCGCAGTCCACCTGCGCCTCCAAATCTGGCGGCCACAGCGCGATTGCCATACGGCACGCCCAACCGATGCGCGGGATTATGCGCCCACACGTTGCCAAACCCGGGGTGAAAGTCGTAAAACCCGAAGCGATGGAAGAAAAACGGGTTGATAATGATCGCTCCTGTAAACCAATTCGGCCCCCAGCCCCATCCAAATCCGCCCCACAATCCCCAGCCTCCGCCGAAGTAGAATCCCAGGTCGACACCCGGCCAGAACGAGAATCCAACTCCGATGCCCGGATAAATGAGCGGCGGATAGTAGCCGAACACCGGCGGTCCCCACACCCACTCGGGATTGTAGTAGGGAACGTAAACCACACCCGGATCGGTGGGAGCAATGGCGATCGCCGTCTGACCGTTTTGCGTCTCCGTCGAAACCGTCTCTTGCGGCGTGGATTTCAGCTTACCGTTGGCCTCGGCCTTCATGCGCAGCGTTTGCACGGCGTGCATTACATCGGCCTGTTGCGCGAGAAAGGCGTTGCCCAAATCGGTGGTCCAGCGAATATCCTGATTCAGCCGCGTCAATACATCGGGAAAAGCCACCAGGGCTTGCACGCTCGGATCCCAGTTCTGCTGCTTGGCCGCGTCCATCAGCGCCTGCCCCTTCAGATTTCGATTCTGTTGCAGCCATTGCTGCGCTTCCACCACCTCGATGGGATACGTGCTCGCCGCCAGGATCTCGCTGAGTAATGTGTCCGGATACAGTGCGACCGGCGCGACCAGGTCTTGGATCTGATTCTCCGTCAGTGGCGGCGCTGCCGACGGGGCTCCTTGTTCGGCCGGTGGCGGTCCCTGCTCCTGGGGTGGCGGCGGCTGTTCCTGCGCGAAAAGTGCGGCCGCCAAAAATACGGGCAAACCACCTGCGACAAGCCTGAAGAATTTCATCCCTCGGCCCTCCTTTGCCTCTATTACACCTCTATCACGTAAGATGCATCAGCGCGCACCGCGTTCCGCGCATTTCGATGTGGTACCGTAGCTAACGGCCGTCGATCCCCAATCCTGTTCAGGAGAATACCGATGAAGCTCTTTGGCTCCGTAATTCTGATGACTGCCCTGGCAGGCGCCGCCCTCGCCCAGGACGGCCTTCCCTCCCAGAAAGTGCTCACGCTCGACGTGGCCCAAACCATCGCGCATGAGGCCCTGATGGCGTGCCGCGCCAACGGTTATAAAGTGACCGTCACGGTGGTGGACGGCGCGAATGTCTTGAAAGCCCTGCTGCGCGACGACGGGGCCGGCATGGCGACGGTCGAAGTGGGACGTATGAAGGCCAACAGCGTGATGGCGTTTGGACGCCCGTCGGGTCCGCCGCCCAACCTGCCACCCGGAACTCCCGCGCCCGCCCCAGTGGTTCCCGGAACCATTAACGCGCAAGGCGGAGTGCCGATCAAGGTGGATAACCAGCTGATTGGCGCGGTTTCGGTCAGCGGCGCTCCCGGCGGCGACAAAGACGCGGCCTGCGCCAATGCGGCGCTCGAGAAAGTCGCCGGCAAGCTGAAGTAGTTCTCGCCCGCTCGAAATAGCTCGGCCGCGCCAAGGCGGCGCCCGGCGACCCACAGGGGCCATCTACAGTCCCGGCGCGATTGACCCTCGCCGGCGCGAGATGATAGAAATTTCCATGGGAGGTTCGACGTGTCCTTTCGATGGACTCTGTGTGTTCCGGCTTTGTTTGCCGGGCTCGCCGCCGTGGCATCCGCCGCGCCAGTACAGGTGCAAGGGATTTTGATGGACCAGATGTGCTCCTCCAAGGCCGACGTGCGTATTGTCTCGGGCCCGCGGCTGGAAGGCGGCATGATCGTCGCCGAAGCCCACACGCGGCAGTGCGCGCTGATGCCCGCCTGCCAGCGCAGTGGCTACGGTGTGTTTACTTACGACAACAAGTTCCTCAAATTCGATCCGGCCGGCAGCCGCAAGGCGCTGGCGGCGCTGAAGGCCTCGAAAAAAGAGGACGACCTCAAGGTGGAAGTCACCGGCGTGATTGAGGGCGACGTGATCAAGGTCGCCAGCCTGAAGCTGATCGAATAGCCTCACGCTCGCTTTTCCCTGGTTACGGGGTGCCCGGCTTCTGGGTGCGCCGCGCCAGGAACTCGGCTTCCAGCCTCCAGGTTTTTCCGTCCGGTTCCAGCGCCTCGCCCGTCCAGCGGAACGAATCCGGCGCGATGTCGGTGAAGATCCAGCGAATGGGCGTGCCGTCCGCGTGCGTGCCGATTTGCACGATATCGCTGCCCCAGCGC